>JAFWCP010000175.1 GCA_017536845.1 Solobacterium sp.
AGTCCGGCGCAAAGGTCCTGGCCAGTGTCCTCATGGTGCCGGGGAAGCTGGCTGAATCCCTGACAAACGGATAGACCATCGACAGGAAACAGCTGGTGGAAGATTCCTCATACATATGGAATGCGGACATCAGCTTGTTTTCCGGATAAATGGATGAGAACAGCAGAGCATACGGCAATGCTTCATTCGGCTTTTCCATATTGAATATCCTGTGCGGATAGACGGCAAGTGTTTCCATGGCTTCCTGGCAGGCATCCATCTTTTCCCAGAATGTCATTGTATCATCGGTATACGTATCAATCAGGAAGTCATTTGTGCTCTTGACCGGGTCCATGGTCACGGTGATGTCCGTATCCCGCCAGTTTGCGGAATAGCTGGCCATGCTGCCGGAGCGGTTGAGAAAGGCGTTTCTGTCATACTGCAGGGCCAGCTCGCCGCCGTCGGAATCGCCGCTGAGGGCAAAGAAGATATAGCCCCCGGCAATCCTTTTCTTTTCCCGGTCGGCATATTCGATATCCAGGTAATCGTAATCATCCCACCAGAAATCGGCTGTATAGTCATCGCCTGCGGCATACTTTGTATCCTTGTCCACAAAGCGGATGGTACGCGGGTTGGGATTGTCAGTTTCCACATAGATGAAACGGTTGAACGGCGGCAGCAGCGGCGTTACCGAATATGTATAGTTCTCCGGTGCCGTGTCGTCTGCTCCGGCAGGCTGCGATGTCTGCAGCCTTGATGGCTCCTCCATCGGCTGTTCTTCTTCCACCACTGCATCTTCCGGTGAAAGGATGGCTGCGCCGGAATCTTCTTCCGGCAATGTTTCATTTTCCGCCTCCACCTTCAGCATGCAGAAAGGCATGCCGAAAGCCAGAACGGCTGAGATGAATGCTTTGCAATTCATGATCAATACCCCTTTCCTGTTACACAAAGTTTAATACAGTTATGCAAGGATATCATTCACTTTCATTCCGCAAAAAGCATTTTCCTGTTTATTTATATTACTCCCATTTACGGTCGGAAATGCATGCCCGTGAAGATTCCCCGGCATGCATGTACATGCCGGCAAAATCATGGTGCACGGTTTTACAGATTTATACGTATGTTCGCATAAACATGTGAAGCGGCTCACAGCATCATTGACCGGACATTCAAAGAAGATGCAGGCAATGCATCAGTGGCGAAATACATGCTTCGCCTGTCCGCAAGTGTGCATTCAATATTGTGAAGCTCGTTGCATTGAACGGATATATAGACAAACAGCTGTCAATGCCGATGGAAATGATTGAACTCACAGAGGATACGTCGGTCATGAGAAGAATCCTCTTTGACCCGTTCCAAAAGATTCCATGGAGAAGGCTGCCCTGGTGCAGCAGATCAGTAAGGCAGATGACAAATGTAAAAACAAATCCAGTTCATCCATCGCCATACCAACGGTATCTGGATAGTACTTTTCGACCAGCGCACCTTTCTGGATCAGCCGCCGCGTCCGGCCCTTTCGCTCCTTCACACGATTTCCGGCTTACGCTTCCTCAAGACGACGTTCAGCCTGAAACAATTTCTTCTCGTCTTCTGTCAAATAATCTCCTTTGGTATCAATGATGCTGAACGCAGATACTGCTTTTCCAAAATTTTGATATCAATCACCAGGTCAAATGGTATCTGCAAGTTTTATGAATGAAAAATGGAATCAGAAAAGGCCGGGACTGATACTTCTGTGGTATCATTCCCGGCCGGATGTGGTACTGTCGCTTTATCTCTTGTGATCATCCCGCTTTTGAGCTGGCGTTTTCTGTTCAATCTCTGCTTTCCGTTCCCGGAGCTTTGCAAGGATGGAGGCACGATCCATTTTCTTTTGCAGATTTTCCGCGATTTCGTTTACATTTTTCCCCGTTACAACGTTGAGATAATTCTGATCAAACTGAACCAGCAACGCGCCAACCTCCTTTTCACTGCTGACCGTCTGCTCATAGAGCGATTCAAAGTGTCCATCTTCCATGACGTTTTCTATAAACGCCTGCGAAGTTTCCGGCAGCGATTCCCAGGCTCCGTAAAGATCGGTTACCGCCTTGCGGATCTGATCCATCGAGATTGGCATCCCGCGTTTCTCATGCTCGGCGAGAATGCCCAGAATGTCTGACAGATCACTTTTGTACTGTCGCCCGGAACGAAGCTTCATGGCGATCAGGTATTCTGCTGCCACTGTACGGATGGTCACAATGGTGGCATAGGTCTTGTAATACACGGAGAACTGAGACAGCTTCACGGAGTACGAATCGGTGTTCATAAAGTCCGCATTCAGCCAGCCATTCGGGAGCCCGTACCGATCACCGACATGATTGATGGCCTCCTTCATGGCGGATGCCGCTTGAATCAGCGCGTCGATGCCTGTGGTCATATTCCGAAAACCATAGTTGATGAGAACAGAGGCCCCGCCGATCAGAATGAGTTCGGCGGGCATCTTTTTTCCTGCCTGTTTCCGGTATTCCCTGGCAACCTCTTTCAGGTAGAGATCGATGTTTTCCTTCGTAAACTCAATCTGTTTTTCAGATGACATTTCTTACCTCATTTTCGATAATGTTGAACCGTTTGAATTCTGGAATCGCTGTCATGGCGGCCTTGTGCAGAACAGCCTTGTCTTTGGACACTGCCGATACTGCCAGGAGGCTGGCCGGATAAACCGGCCTTTCCAGCTTGCACCGACGGAGGTCGTCATATTCGTCACAGAGAGGAATGTCGTTCTCTCGACTGATATAATCCAGCATGGCAAGCAGGTACAGGCTTTCGGGATACCACTTTCGCTCGTAATAAGTGCGGATCTGACGGCTTTCCAGCGTGTCCGCAATAAAATCAATGTCGCCCAATTCCTTGACCCGGTGGCAGACCGTGCTCTTGAAATTTTCAAAGCTGCTGCGCTTGAGGAAACACGGAGCCAAAAGCTCTTCCATAGAAACATCCAGAGCATGGGCGATTCGGTAAACTGTCTCGGCACTGCATTTTTCCAACTGTGCCTTGCCGTTGCAGATATCATTTACCGTGGCGTAAGGAAGCTCACTCACCTTGGCAAGCCGGTAAATACTCATGTTTTTCTGCTTCAAAGCGTTCTGTATCATCATACATCACCTGCCTTTGTTACATATTATACCGGGCAACCGTTATAATTTCAACAGCAACGCCAGAGCCATTGTACCCTGATAAGCTGTTGATGAAATACATTGCTGTGTCCAGATCATCTTCCGCTGCTGTGTTGTCCTGCGAAACAGGAGCCACTTGCAGCAGAGTGACAAGGGCCGCTGGGCTTCCAAAAGGTTCTCAAACAGCTTTTTTCCTGTTTATTTTATATTACTGCCATTTACGGTCGGAAATGCATGCCCGTGAAGATTCCCTGGCATGTACGGATCACTGAATACAAAAAGATGAGTTTTCAAAGACTCACCTTCTTTCCGCTGCTACCCTGCGGGTATGGTGATCTGCAGGGTAAACAGGTTTTCATCCGCAGAACACACCATGGTGCCGCCGTATTTCTGTGCGATCCAGCGGATGCTTTTCAGTCCGAAGCCATGGTCCCCGGCATTTTCCTTGCTGGTGGCAGGGAGCTCCCCGGCCGCAAGGATACGGCCATGGTAGGGGTTGGTGACCTGGATGCCGATGAACTGTCCTCTCTTTGTAATCCGCATATTGATCAGACGCATCTCCTTTTCCTTCTGGCGGTCGGTATATTCAATCGCATTGTCGATGGCATTGCCAAGCAGGGCGTACAGGTCGGGCAGCCGGATGAAGGAAAGGTCGGCATCGTCCACGGCACAGGTAAAGGCAATGTCCTTGTCCTGGCAGAACAGCCCTTTTTCAGCCAGGATCGTATTCAGTGCTTCATTGTCGGTATAGACAAGATGGTGGTAGAAATCAATGCTGTTTTCCACCTCTTTGATGTATTCTTCCCGGTCTTTCTGATCCGCTTTTTCCAGGGCATGGATCTGGTGTTTGAGGTCATGGCACTTGCGGTTGATGACGGCAATCTGCTCTTTGGAAAGCTCATAGCACTGCTGGGAGCTTCTCAGCAGCGCTTCCTGCACGGCCGTTTCCCGCACCAGCAGGGTATTGCGGATCACGGCATACAGGATCAGAAGCAGGAAGATGCTGACAAGGATGCCGCTGATCCAGCCGGCGGCCATCTGCTTTTTTCGTAAAAAAGGCACGAAAAACGGCAGACATCACGTCTGCCGGATTGTCTTATTTTTCCTGCATGCTCATCAGGAATGACGGACAGCCGGCAGTTCCGGTACCTGCGCACAGCCTCCATGGAATA
>JAFWCP010000176.1 GCA_017536845.1 Solobacterium sp.
AGCTGTTCTTTCAGCTGCGCGATCCGGCGGTCTGTTTCGGCCTGCTGTTCTTCTGTCAGTCCCTTGCCGCTGGCACATCCGGAAAGACAAAGGAAAGCCGCCAATATCAGAAGCTTTCTCATCATTTTGTGACCCATACGGCCGGCCGGATGAACAGCGGGACGTAGGTGAAGTAGTCAAACACCGAGCCGTCACTGGTGATATAGACAACCATATCCTCTTCAGTATGGGAATTGCACAATGTCCGCGTCATCCAGGCACCGGCCCGGGTTGCGTTGTCGTAATAACCGGTCCTGACCGCATCGGTGACATAGGTACGCCAGCCATGGTTGATTTTCATGGAATCAAACGGATAGCCGCTTTCCCCGTCGTAGTCTTCGGTCGCTTCGCCGAAATACTTCAGCACTTCCTGATAGGAAAGCAGGAAGACTTTCTCATCGGTGTCGGGGTCGTCAGCACGGTTCTGTACGGCAAGGTCGGAATACTTTGCTTCCCCCTGGTCTTCAAAGGAACCCCAGTGGACCATGAGTTCTTCATTGGCCGCCTTGTTTTCGTGATGGGTTTCCACCATCAGGGCACGCTCGTCTTCGGTAAACATGGTCAGGAAGCCCGCTTCATCGTCGTTCAGGAACGCCCTCAGGGAGCTGTTTTCCCATGTCACATCCGTCAGCACGGCATGTTCGGGGTTGTAGTTGTAGGAAAAACTGTCCAGCAGCCGATCGCTCAGAAGCAGGATTCTGCCGTCCTGTTCGTCAATCACGCGCCAGTAAATCGGCATGAGCGTTTCATTGTTTTCATCCTGGACATACTGGCCCAGGCAGACCATGTCGCCGACCTTCCCTTCGGATACCGGGACACTGCCGCCCTTGCCGGCAAAGACAAGGTCAAGCTTTGCCTGGGAGCAGGGTTCCATCATATCCCACCAGCGGGAGCCTTCCTGTTCATTGAAACAGAAGGTGCCGGTCGAGGCGTCATAACGGAAGGCAACCGGGCTGCCGTCAAACAGCACGGTATCCGCCTCGTCGGTGTTGAAATCCATCGGCTTTTCACCGTTGACCGGATCATGAAAGACGGCAGTTCCGTCTTCTCTGACTTCGCACCAGATGGTCTGGTTATCTGCGTACATCGTTTTCAGCAGGGTGGTCGGATGGCCGAAGAAATCTTCAAACTCATTGCCTTCCGGCACGTATTCACCGGTTTCATCGGTGATGTATTTCAACATGTACAGGCCGGATGGAACCTTTGCGGCCGTCTGTTCGGCAGAGCTTTCCTGAGAGCCTGCCTTGGGGACATCAGTGCCGGTTTCCCCGCCGCAGGCGGTCAGGGAAAGAAGCATGGCGGAAGAAAGAAGCATAGCAGTAAGTTTTTTCATGTTTTTGACCTCCAAATCAGTTGATGTTATACAGACCTTCGCTGCTTTCCGCACCGAAGATGGCTGCGCCGGAGCCAATGACATTGTAGTGCACATCCACCACGCAGTTTTCGGCATTGACGGCTGCTTCGGCAGCGCCGGCCAGGGCCGCCAGGTAGTAGGTACGGCCGGAAGCGGCCAGGATGGAATGGGCATTGCTTTCGCCCGTGAACTCATCCTTGCCGCAGTCGGCGTTCACGTTGAGAAACGATGCATCACCGCAGACATAGCCAAGGACGTTGGATTCATACAGCACATTGCCGGAGAAGGTGGGCGACATCCGCACCGAGAAGGTGCTGTCACTGACCCTGGCCGTGCCATCGCAGTATCCGCATAGGCCGCCGGCAATGGCAACGCCTTCTTCGCAGTTGGCGCTGACGAAGGAATCTGAAAGGGTGACATTCTCCGCGAAAACGGATGTACAGGCACCGACCATGCCGCCGGTGTAAGAAGGCTGCGGATTGCCGCCTTCCCGCAGGATCAGGTTTACAGCCGTATCCTGCACATGGATGTCAGAGAGGGTGACGCTGCCGTCAGCCTTGCCGATCAAGCCGGCGCAGCTGTGGGATACAGAAGCAGTGGGGGCATACTCACGCTCATCGGTGCGGGCATCGAGGCTAACCCGCTATTCCTGCATGTTGATGCCGCTCAGTTCAATGTCGCCATGGACATGGCCGATCATGCCGCCCAGGCTGATATCGGCATCGGCCAGGGAATATACGGCGCTGATGAAGCAGTTGGTGATATTTCCGATATTCCGTATCGTTGTGTTTCCATCGGCTTCCCCGACCAGCAGGCCGGCGCTCAGCACCGGGGCGGCGTTGAGCAATGCCTTGCCCCAGCTGTCGATGTCCATGTTGACCTGAATCAGGGTGATATTTTCCAGGACGCCTGATGCGCTCTGCTCGCCGCAGACCGTGCCAAGGGCGACAGCGGTCTGTTTGTCAAAGGTGCGGTAGCTGAAATACGGCGTATCGAAGGAAATGTCGGAGATGGTTCCTTCATTGCGGCCGGTGACCAGGCCGAGGCTGATGTGGTCGTTTTCGTTGGGGAACAGGTTCCAGTCCGGGAAGTATGTGTGGTCCTCGAAGGTGATGTTTTTGATCCTGCCTCTGTTAACCCCGCACAGCACGGAATAGTACCTGGTATGGTCGAGAGGGAAACCTTCATTGTCGACAGAGGCATAGGTGATGTCCTTTTCGCAGTTGTCCTGATAGCGGGCATCGAGTTCATCGCTGCGGATATGGCCGATGGTCAGATCATGGATATAGCCTTCGTTGCACGCGAAGAAGCCCCAGGACTCTTCCTCGCCGCTGTAGGCGAGGGTGCCGGTGAGCGTATGGCCGTTGCCGTTCAGTTCGCCGGTGAAGGGCATCTCAAGGCTGCCGATGGGAGAAAAGACAGTGCTTATGCCGCCTTCCCAGTCGTTGATGTCGGCGTCAAGGATATACCTGCCGGCCAGGTCATCGCTGATATGCAGGAAGTCTTCCGGCGAGGCGATATGGATCCAGCCATCGTCAGAAGAAGTCTCGGAACTGCCGATGCCGGCAGCAGCCAGGGCATCGCCACGGATGTCTTTGATGTCAAAGCCTTTTTCTTCAGCCGCAAATACATACACAGTATCGGGGCTGTAAAACAGGGACAGCAGGTCGCCTTCCGTTTCGAAAGGATACTTCTCGCCTTCATCCACGGTGCAGATCACCATGCTTTCAGGGTCGACGACGACATCGTGGGCACCTTCTCCGCTGAGGTTGAGGTTCAGCTTGCCGGCGCCGTCCGCGCTCAGGGTCAGGGAAGCACCGTCTTCTTTGGTGATATTGCCGTCCATGATCAGCTGGACCTGTTCATAGCGGATGACAGGCTGGGAGCCGGCCTGCGGGCTGTTTCCGCCGCAGGCGGCCAGGATGAACAGCGCCGCAAGCAGGACAAGTTTCTTCTTCATACTTTCCTCCGTTTTGTCTGAATTCCGGTAATCGGACTGTTTTTCATAAGTACCAGCTGTATTGCCTTCCAGCTACGCAAAAATACCATATATATACGCGCGAAGGGTATCAGGGTTTCCCCTGATACCCCTCTGCACATCAAAAAAGGCTTTTCCTTTGCGGGGAAAAGCACTTTCTGCATCTTTCTATTCAACACGCATGTTCCGATGATACAGCTCGGTGAGGCCGGAACGGGTGGCGGCGCCGGTTTTCCGATAGAGCCGGGTGACATAGTCCTGCAGGGTCTTGACGCGGATCGACAGCCGCTCGCTGATCACCGTCTGCTTGTCTTCGGTCAGCACCAGCTCCCGCAGCACTTCCGTTTCCCGGGCGGTCAGGGCGTAGCGCTCCTGCATCCGGGCCAGCGCGTCATCCCCGGAGAGCAGGGCCGGCCTTTCTTCTGCCGGTTCCTCCTTGCGGCTTTCTTCCTCAACGGCACCGACGATGGCTCCGGGAGGTTCCGTGAGGTTGAAATCCCCGCCCAGTGCCATCAGTAAAATGATCACCGCATTGCCGGCAATGTTGACGGCAAGAACGGCGGCGGCCGGCAGGGTGGAAATCCGGATCACGCCGGTGAAAAGCACCATGGCACTGTCCAGCATGCGGCCGGAGCCGCCCATAAGGCGGGATGCCCTGTCCTCGGGGCGAGCCGCCAGAAGGTCAGGTTGTAGTAGGAAGCCGATGCCGCAATGGCGCAGTAGAACAGGCACATGTTCAGCGTATAGGTGCTGCTGCCGGTCAGGACGGAATTGAGCAGGGCGGTCAGGGCGATGCATAAGGCTGTCAGCGGGACAAGGCTGCCGCCCTTCCGGTCGCCGATGAAGGCAAACAGCAGGTAGCACGGCACCATCATCAGCCGCGGCCAGCTGTAGACGTTGTAGTCCGTATAGCCGGAAAGGATCTGCAGGTGGTGGATGTAGCCATTGTAAAAGCTGACAAACAGCAGGAAGGCCATCGTGATCAGGACCACCGACAGCAGTTTGCGGTTTGACGTGGGTTCTGCACGGCTTTCTGAAAGCGGGGGTTCCGTTTTCATCAGGATGTACCCCAGCCAGGCAAAGGAAACAAGCATGAATGCCGGCAGCAGGGGCGTAATGCCCCAGCGCAGCTGCAGCACATACTGCAGGATGACCGCGGCAGCCCCGCCAAAGCCCATGCAGCGGGCGGTTTTCACGCCGGCAGCGGTGGCCTTGCTTAACAGGTGGTAGACGGCTGCGCCGACATAACCCAGACAGACCATTTCCGCCAGGGTGATGATGAGGTATGCGTATGTGCCCCTGTTTCCCGCCAGCATCACAGTCCCGCCGGCAAGGAAAAGGCCAAGGACGCCATACATCGTGCCTTTGCGCAGGGATTTGAAAAAACGATCATGCAGGACATAGGCCAGATAGCCGAGAATGACAAAAACCTGCAGCCCATAATAGACAAGCTCACGCCGTTCAGCACTCAGCAGTCCTTCACCGGCATGGTTGCCCAGCCACAGAACGGTAAACTGCAAAAACATAAAGGCGGCGAACAGACCTGTCAGGGCTTGCTCACGCTTCGCTTCCTCTGTCATGCCGTCCGCCTCCTTTCTTTTCGGGATATGTTTTTAATAGTTGCCGCCGGTCTTTTTGAGTTCCGTATAATCCACGCCGAAGTCAAATCCGGCATCGCCCTCAGCACCGGCAAACTGATCGGGATGAAGGGTATTCTGATAGATATGGTCCCATTGGGTGCCTGCTTCGACAACCGGCGGTACGCCGAAGCCGGAAGTATCGGTAAAGAATGTGTTGACGCCGCGGATGGATTCCGAACGGCCGTTGTTGACGCGCTGGCTGGTTTCGGCGTTGCTTTGAAAGATCTGGTGCATGACGTTTGAACCGTAGTCCGAAGCGCTCTGGACGATATTCTGTTTCCGGTTCCACGAGTCCATCTGGGCCTGGTTCATCTGGCTTAAGGCGCTGTTGACGGCGGCGCTGTCCTGCTGGATCTGCATGAGCAGGGAATCGCGTATCCTTGCCATTTCCTGCCGGAACAGGGGCATGGTTTCAATGGTATTGCGGATCTTCTCGTGGTATTCCTGCACGGCCGGGAAGATTTCTTTTCTTGCCGAGGTTTCCACGACATACTGGATTGCCCAGCGCAGTTTCGGCTGCGGGGCCTGGGGCTGGGCCAGGCCGGCCATCAGGCCGCCGGCCAGGCCGCGCATGCCGCCCAGCATGCTCGAAAAGCTCATGGAACGGGCGCGGTTGTTCATCATCATCTGATAGGCCATCTGCTCGCCCGGGGATATCGGCATATAGCCGTAGTTGACCATGGCCTCGACCTGTTTGTGCCATACGTCACCGGCAGCGTCATGGACGGAAACGAGCTTCTTCACCCAGCTGCCGCCGGGATTCATCAGCCCGCCCTGGGCGTAGCCCTGCAGTTCTTTGTTCTGCACGTTCTGGGCCCAGGCATCAGGGGAATCCTCCGCTGCCAGCAGCTGGATATCAGAAAGGGCCGGGTTGCCGAGGATGATGCCGTCACAGACGGCATTGGCATCCCGGTAAGTCATGCCGATCATGTGGTCAGGCATGATCATCTGCCCCTGCATCGGCATGTTCTGCGGCGTCGGCTCGAGATGGTGGAAGGCCTGTGTCCCGGTAAAGGTGATGAAAGCATCCTGGGCCGGGGAGGCGTAGACCACCTGGATGGAAAGCGGCATCAGGATGTTTGCCTGCTGTTCCGGGGCGTTGGTCTGCACCGTCCAGCCTTTGGGAATGAAGCTGCGTACAAGCGCATGGCCGGTGTAGCGGCCCTGGGTTGTCTGGATTTCGGAAACCGTGCCAAGGCCTGTGCGCACGCCGCTGCTATTATGGCGGACGCGCATCCGGTACTGGGTGCCGCAGTAGGGACAGCACAGGATTTCACTCTGGCCATCCCAGTTCAGGGCGGCATTGCATTGTTTACAGATGATGCTCTGCATAAGATTTCTCCTTTGTCGCTGTGACAGGTGCCGATCTGGCTGTTATTCTTCGATGAGACCGTCAAGGATGGCCCGGACCTTGTCCAGGCCTTTGACTTCCCATCGCTCACCGGCTTCATTGACCCAGCAGCTGTTTTCAAATTCCAGCCTCAGGGTGTCGCCGTCGGCGAAGGTGAAGGTCAGGATATCCGTATAGTCTTCCGTCACCAGACTGCTCCGGTTCATGATTTCAAGAGCTTTGAGCGCTGTCACCAGGTCATCAAGAAGGACAGGGTCTTCGCTCTGCGCCGCGGCGCTGTATGCCCACATCCGGCTGTAAGCAACGCTGACGGGCCTGTCATCCCGGGTCCAGACCGTTTCCGCCGGGGAAGCTTCCTGCTTCCGGCCGTAACAGCCTGTCACAAGAAGGCATATCAGGATTGTGATCAGGATTTTTCTCATGGCTGCCTACCTCGGTTTCTGTGCCCGTCTGCAGAGCAGGCGGATGATAATGACGAAAATCAACTGCATTCTAGCATAAGCAAAATTGACGTTCAACATAGCGGCGGCAAACTTCCGGCCGGGAAAGAAGCAGGAATCTGCCGTGTCAGGTAAATGGCCATCCTCAGATTGTCCGCCAGCTTCCGGCTTCGTGTGAAAGGCAACAGAAAACAGGCCCCTGGCTTAGAGAGACCTGTCTGGCGAATCCTTCAGGCTGCAGCCCGGGAGGCGCGGGATTTCCAGGCACCGGAGAACAGATATACCGAACCGATGAAGAACGGGACAGTGCCGGAAATGGCATTGCCGTACCAGAAGCCACTGATGCCCCAGTTCAGCGTCACGCCAAGCAAAAGCGCCAGGCCGATGCGGCAGAAGATGCCGTCCAGCAATGCCACTGCCAGGTTGAGACGGGAATTGCCGGAGCCGTTGATCAGGGCAAAGTTGGCCGGGCGCAATGTTGCGCCAAGGAACTGCACCATGGCGACCGGGACATAGATGACGGCCATGGCCAGCACGTCTTTGTCGTCAGAGAACAGGCCAAACAGCATTTCCGGGTGGAAGTACATGATGGCAGCCATGATGCTGGCGGGGATGGCAACAATCCATAAGGCATGGTAGACAACCTTCGGCACGCGTTCGATCTTGCCGGCCCCCAGGGCCTGGGCAATCATCGCGCCGCCGGCCGAGGAGATGGCCTGGGAGACAACGCCGATCATGGTTTCCAGCTTGCGGGCCACGCCGGTGACAGCCACAGCGGTGGTGCCGTAGGTGTTGATGTAGGAGTTGACAAACAGCATTGAGAAGGTGATGGCTGCCGACTGGATGACCATCGGGATGCCCAGTGACAGCAGCGGCTGGATGACTGTTTTATAAATACGGAAATGAGCCGGCTTAAAGTCGAAGTGGATCTGTTCACGGTTATGATACAGCAGCCGTAAAGCAAACAGGAAGCTGACGCCCTGGCCGATGACGGTGGCCAGCGCGGCGCCGAAGGGACCCATCTTCAGCGGCCCGACAAACAGGATGTCAAGGACGGCATTGATGACGGACGCAATGGCGATGAACATGAAGGGATGTTTTGAATCGCCCATGCCGCGCAGAATGGCGGAAACAAGGTTGTAGCCGTAGATGAAGACGATGCCGTAGATGCATGTGATGCTGTACTGGCGGGTGTATTCCCAGATATCCTGCGGGGTGTTGAGCCAGCTGATGATGCCTTGATAGGAAACCAGGAAGATGACCATGATGATCAGCGCCAGGCTCATTAACAGAGTAAACAGCGTACCGACCATTTCACCGACCTTGTCCCTCCTGTTTTCGCCGACAAAGCGGGAAATCAGGATCTGGCCGGCATTGGAGAAGCCCATGGCCACAAAAGTGATTAACTGCAGCACTTCACCGCCGATGGATACTGCAGCCAGACCCCCGGCGCCGACAAAGCGGCCGACAACCATCATGTCGACCATGTTGTAGACCATCTGCAGCAGGCCCGAGAAGAACAGGGGCATGGCGAAGGTCAGCAGAGTTTTCGGGACGCTGCCGGTTGTCAGGTCGCGGATGATCTCTTTTTTACTGCTCATCGAGGAACCTCCTTCCTCCGCTGTAAAGGACGGAAGGGTCAAACGAAGCGGTATCGGGGATGCCGGTATAGCCCATGAGTTCTTTGAGTTCCTGGTTCATTTTCGTGACTTTCTTCATGACGCCTTCAGCCCCTTCGTTTAATAACGGGCGCAGGATGCCGCGGCCGACAGATACGGCATCGGCCCCTAAGGCCAGGGCCTTGTAGGCATCGTAGCCGGTATCGATGGAGCAGTCGCAGAACAGCAGGATGTCTTCGCCGAGTTCCTTCCGTATGGGTCGGATCATGGCCGCCGGGGCCATGCCGAAGGGAATCCGGCCGTGGTGGTGGGAAACAAACAGTCCGGCACAGCCGGCATCATGGCATTTCACAGCATCCTGAACCGAAAGCACGCCTTTGGCAATGAAGGGCATGTCGGCATAGCGGACATATGCAGCAAGGTCTTCCTGCGTCACCGGGCCAAGGGGGATGCCGTCGACAATGTCGTAATTGCCGTCATGGCCGAAGACATGGTCGATGTCGATGCCGACCGCCCGGGCGCCGCAGTCACGGGCAAAGGCGATTTCGGCATAGATGCGTTCATGGTCGGCAAAGGGCTTGATGATGCGGACGGAATCAGGATTGACGTCCATGATCGCCTTGAATTCTTCATCCGGCTCCATGCCGACCCAGTTTAAGACGTTCAGTTTTTTCGCGGCAAGGGCATATTCCTGCATCGGCGTCCGGCCGTCCCTGCCGACTTTGTTGAGATGGGAAAAGGCCGGCATCATGATCGGGGAAGCGTATGTCCGGCCAAGGATTTCCGTGTGCAGGTCGGCTTCAATAGCGTCGACAATACGCATTTCCACCAGCAGCGAATCCAGAAAACCCCGGGCGTACCGGTTGGCGTCAGCCGCGTTTGCCTCCGGTTCGGGGATCAGTCCTTTCGGACCGGGCCATTTTGATTCTGTCATAAAATCATCCTCCTGACTTTTCCTGAATTATACCTTATGATCGAAGTTCTGACAAAATCCGGAAAAGCACATATTTTATGCATTTTCGATGAACTCACCGGTATCCTGAAGTAAGCAATCAGACAATTGCTGTGAAACCGATGGCGAAAGCCATCGGTTTTTTCTGATTTGAAAAGAAAAACAGATCAGTATTGGCAGAAAAAGTAATGAGAAAAATTGGCGTATACAGCAACCGGCGTGAAATGCCGGCACAATACGTAAAATCTTTTAAAGTGTATCTTAAATGGAAACGAATAATGTTTGCACAGTCAAATGCAAAACATGTATGGCGGTTAAATATAACGTCAAAATGCATCTGCCTTTGAAAACCTCAGGAAACACTGCTAACATAGTGGTATCGATGCAGAAGCCTTGCTTTTGCATCTCATATTTGACTGTTGAAACAGAAGAAATGATATGGCTGCTTCGGAAGCAAGGAAGACGCCGGGCTGTCTGTGTGGAGAGCGGACAAGGGGAGTGCCTGCGTCAGAATTTCCTTTCGCCTGATCATGGATTCTGCGGATACGGTCGCAGTTTTTGGTCTTCATTAATCTAATTAAGAAAGAAAGGGAAAAGACACAAGTATGAAAGCTTTAAAGAAATTTACAGCAATGGCGCTTCCTCTCTTCACCGCATTCTCGCTGGCGACACCGGCAATTGCGGAAGGAGAAGATGCTCCGACAACGACAGAAGTGTCCTTCACCCTGAATGCCCATGTCGAAGAATACGGCCAGGTCATCAACCAGATCGTCATCAATGCGGATGCGCTTGGTGATGTGACGCCGGAAGATTTCGACAATGAAACATTCAAGGTGGTAGCGACCGCGTACGAGACAGAAGATCCTTCTGTCTATGCGTACGAAGATGTCGAACGTACGATTGCAAGCGTCGATGCCCGCTACTCATGGACATGGGGAAGCTGGCATGGACCGCTGCAGGTTACGATCAATCTGGAGACAGCATTCGGTGCTGCCGGCCAGGGTACACTGAACTGGAATATGGCAAGATTCTCGAATCTTGATACCACACAGGTATATACAATTACATTGAATAAAGCTGTTGGTGCACTGCAGCCCGAGAATGTCGTATTCACACAGAACGGAAACTACACCGACGCGGAAGTCGATGCCTTCACATCCGGCTCCCTCGACGGTACGAATTATCGTCTCTTCACACCTGCCAATGCCAATGACGGTGCTCTCCACCCGTTGATCCTCTGGCTCCACGGCGGCGGTGAAGGCGGTACAAACAACTCCTCTCAGCTGCGTGCAAACAGAGGCGCTCTGGGCTTTGTCACTCCGGAAGCTCAGGAAATCTTCGGCGGCGCGTATGTCCTGGCTCCGCAGGCACAGGCTGGCTGGTCCGATGCAGAACGCAAGAATGTCAAGCGCATCATTGATTTCCTCGGCATGGAAAACAACATTGATGCCAACCGTATTTATGTCGCAGGCTGCTCGATGGGCGGCTACGGCACAAACAACATCGTAGCGGATTATCCGGACTACTTCGCAGCGGCTGTTCCCATCTGCTCGGGTACAGGCCTCTCCGATGAAGAATACATTGCCGCTTTCTCCAGGCAGAATGTCTTCTATGTCCATGCTGCAAACGATGACACGGTCACCGTTGAAAACAGCCGTCACTTCAAGGAAATCATCCCGACAGCAGAATATGCTGAATATCCTGATGTCAATGTTGACGGCGTCGACTATCCTGGCCACTGGAGCTGGATCTGGTTCGACATGAACGATCCTGTCGCTTCCGACGGCCAGCACATCTTCCAGTGGATGGCTTCCAAGTCCCTCGAAAAGGCTTCCTTCACAATGAAGGGAAAGGTCTTCGACTGGGGCGAAGGCATCAACCAGATCACCCTGAGCGTTCCGGGCGTCAACTTCTCCAGAAGTGATGTCAGCGTTGATACATCCAAGGTCCTGGCAACCGGCGTCTATGGCAACCAGACAGCTTTCTCCAAGGCGGAAAGAGTTGTTGAATCCGTCTCCATGGGCAACGGCACCATTACACTGAACCTGAACTGTGATTTCGGCGCTGAAGGCGCAGGCACACTGCTCTACACAGGCGGCAGAAACCAGGTCCTCAACCTCAGTTATGACATCGTTCAGACAAAGGATATCACGCTGAGAAACGGCACGGTGATTCCGACCAACGCATACCACTACATCCAGGAAGGCCAGTGGACAGACGACGAAGTCGACCAGTTCCTCTATGGCCAGAAGGATGCTGTTCCTTACAGACTGTTCATCCCTGCAAATGCTGACGACGGTGCGAAGCACCCGTTGATGG
>JAFWCP010000177.1 GCA_017536845.1 Solobacterium sp.
CTGACCGATCCGATTGAAAAGGAAAGGGAAGCGGAAATTGAATACATCAATGCATCATTACTGCTGGCAGTCAAGGATCAGCCCATCACTTTTGATTTCAGCGTGCTCAATGCGGAAGAGATTTCCTATACCATCCGTATTGATGATGAACTCTGTGAAACAGGTGATATAGAAAAAGGCCAGACAACCCTGACCTGGATCCCTGAAGCCTATGGCGAATATGTCTTTTCGATTATTGCTTCTGACAACACAGGCCTGGCGAAGGTCTCTTCAGTCAGAGGCACGGTATACCAGAATACAACAAGAGAAGAATGGCTGAGAAAGCTGAAGGAAACAGAACTGAGCGGGCAGTGGGATCTTGACCTTATCACGCTGGCAAAATCACAGCTTGGCTTCTCCATGCGGGATATCATTTCCCTGATCCAGCCTGAGCAGGGATTTGCGGCAGAACATGACAGCCGGAAAGAGGAAGAGATGCTTGCCGAATTCCTTCTGCATTCAGCCGGGATCAGCCACTGCCAGGAATATGCAGTAAGCCAAGGGATTATCGAAGCAGGTGACATCATCTGGCTTGACTATCAGAATGACGGCATCATTGACCATGAAGCATTTGTCACGGCAGTCAATGAAGGAACCATTGAAGTAGCAGAGGTCAACGCTGCAGGAATCATTGCCAGAGGAAGCTATTCACAGGGGGATGAAGCCATTGTCAGCCATATGGATATGAGTGCCTTACAGGCAGATTATCAGCCGTATGCGATTGAAACTGAATATGAAGATCTCCATGTCACCGTATATGCCTATCCGCTGTCCGGCATTGCAAATGACTGTGAAGCAGTGCTTTATGAAGTGCCTTTGGAAGAGAAAATCATCCAGGAAACAGACAGGCTCAGAAAAGTGGTTTCTGAGAAAGCCTTTGATATTGCCTTCTTTACTGCCGAAGGGGAACAGGTGAAACCCCAGGCTGAGATCAGGATTGAAGTACAGGGCATTGATGAAAATGTCATCCTTCCAAGAACAACCTATACGGCAGATAAGGATAAGACTGTCTATACGGCAAAAGAAGATCTGTCCTTTGAGTACATATCCTTTGAACAGCTATATGAACTTGTCAGTGAATCAGACAGTCTGCATGTTTCCCTGGTTTATGACAGAGCTTCGGGCATTGATGAATCATGTTCTTTACAGCTTGAAGAAGTGCAGGAACAGGAAAGCTATGCGGAAAGGCTTGACAGCCTGTATGGCGAATATGATTCAGCAAGGTTCTTTATGCTGCACATTCAGGATGCGCAGGGAATGGAAATGGAACCTTTGACAGATGTATCGGTGTTCTTTGAAGGAAAGAGCGATGCAAACACAAAGATGCATGTCATTGAAATGGAAAGCCTGGCAGAAGCAGAGGAAACGGATGAAGACAATGTTGAAACAGTATCCCTCATGAGCATCCTTCCTTCCGTGAAGGAACATGCATTAAAGAATGCCCAGGCTCTGACAGCTGAAGAAACTGCGGATGAAAACCAGGTACATAGTCCTGTCTATGGTGTTGTCTATACAACTTTATATAAAACATTTGAAGCAGAGGGTGAAAATTACATCATCTCCGTGACATACGGGCCGGATGCGCAGATTCCTGTAGGTTCAGATCTTGAAGTTTCAGAAATCACTGTCGAAGCACCTTCCGGATACGGCATGAGCTATGAAGAGTATGTGGCATCGAGTGAATCTGCCCTTGGCATGACGGCCGGCAGTGCCGGATATATCCGTCTTTTCGATATAAGTATCCTTCACGATGGTGAGAAGGTGCAGCCCGAACCCACCAGCAAGGTGGAAGTCAGGATTGCCCTGGCGGATACGCAGAGTGAGAATCTCAGTGTTGTGCACTTTGCGGATGAAGAAAAAACGGGCAGTGTTGTGGAAACAGAGGCCGAAGAAGCAGAGTATGGCAAGGCCGTGGCCTTTATGACGGATGGTTTTTCCGTCTATGCCGTTGTAGATGTGCCGACCATGCCGCAGATCGAGGTGGAAACAGCAAGGACGCTGCAGGAAGTTGCACAGAATACGGATAGGGCGTTCTTCTTCTCCGTCAACAGAATTTCATTGCCTGAGTACTTTACCAGTTCCCTTAACAGCAACAGTGCGTTTATTCCCAATACCTCAGTCAACAGTGCCGCCGCATGGTACTTCGAGCCGGTGGATAACCAGGCAAACCATTACCGCATCGCAACCGAGATTGGTGGTACGAAGTACTATATGGTCAACACTTCCGGCAACCTGATGGGGCTCAGCGAGACAGACAGCACAGAGTTCATTCTTGAACATGCTGCAAACGGATTGTTCAACCTAAAACTGGCAAACGGAAACAAGTGGCTGCAGTATTCCGGCAGCGGAAACGGGTTCAGACTGTGGACGGATATCAAAAATAACGCAAACAGCCGGATTACCCTGACCTATGCGGATTCCTTTGACCTTCCGCAGGATCCGCTCAGGCTGGACGGCATGACGTATGGCCTGATGCATTACACCACCGGGATCTCCGGCGAGGCATTGATGGCTGATGCAGCCTCTGCATCATCGCTGCGGGCTGAGGAAACCATTGTCCGTGTTGATCCTTCTTCCGGAAGCGAGAAGCTCTATGTGGCCAAAGACAGCGAGATTTCAATGTGGACCTTCCACTATGACCATGATGACTGTTATACATTATCGGCTGAGGTCGACGGTCAGACAAAATACCTGAAACTGGACGGAAACAGCCTGTCGCTTGTCGATGAAGCGGATGCAACATCCTTCCAGGTGGCGCCGGGAAGCGGAAACAGACTGAGGCTGGTTTCGGAAGGAAAATCGGTTTCCTTCAGTAGCAGTGGAAAGGCATTCAACGGTGCCAATCTCGGCAACAACAGTGAGTGGCTGGAACTGGTGCAGGAATCTGATCTGACTGATGATAATTTTGTGATTCATTCGGCATATAAGGTCAGTGTATCGGATACTGTGAATGTCAAAGACGGTGCTCAGATCCTGATTTACAAGCGTGTATGGAATGATGAAGAGAAGAAGTATGATTTCTATGCAGTTGACCAGGACGGCAATCTTGTGCCGTGCCTTGAAAGAGGCGACACCATCCAGTGGGTCGGAACAAAGCTGAACAAGCTGCTCTGGACATTTACCGAAGAATACCGTCCGGGGACAAATACACCAAGCTATTCCTATAAGCTTTACAATCCGTATTCTGAAAAGTACCTTGCACCTTCCTTCAATGACGGTGCCGTGCTTTCCGATACACCGTCCAGCGTCAACCTGAGCGGGAGACGGTACGGTGACTACTATACGACCATCATCGCCTGGGACGACCCGCATTATGCGTATGCGGCTTTGAAAGCCGAAGACGGTCAGATTGTCTCCTGCCCGTTAGGCCAGGCGGAAGATTTCTACTTTGCCATCATGCAGGAAGAAACGGACCATCTGACGGAAGTCGAAACCGTCGACCATGTCGCCAACGGTATTACGATGAAGATTGTGGACTTTAATAATCCAACATCGGCGCCTTTCCACCCCGGAGGTCCCGATACCACCATCCAGCAGCATGAGGTTCTTGGCGAATCTGTTTATGACCAGAACAACCCGCATCATCTGGTATCGACAGAGCTTGGCGTTGATGGCTATCCTACGGCATTGTTAACCGGCAAGTCTTTTGCTGAACTGTTCGGCGATGCGGAAGAGGTGAACCATCTGTTCCTGCAGGGAACCTACAGCGGCACCGGGTATTATGAATTCGACAGCACGCAGAACTTTGCCACGCTGCAGGATGACGGTACGTTCAAGGTGTATGAAGAACTGGGCACAATGGATGGATCTTCCAAACCTTCGCTGAAGCATGGCCAGTTCATGCCTTACAACGACCTGACTCCCGGTGTCTTTGCCACAGTCAACAGCCTCAACCTGTATGATGCTGAACAGCATCTGCTGGCGGATGACGACCCGCGCAAGTATGAAAAGCTTCACAAGGTCAATAATCCTGATTATTTCTTCGGCCTGCAGCTGGAGGCCAGCTTTGTACAGACGCCCAGCGGCCTGGATGACTGGGGCCATGATATCATCTACGAGTTTACCGGCGATGATGACTTCTGGCTGTATGTGGATGGCGAACTGGTCATTGACCTGGGCGGTATCCACAGTGCCCTGCCGGGCAAAGTCAATTACCGCACCGGTGAAGTCGTGGTCAACGGAGTACAGACCACGCTGTACGATATCTTCCGCAGGAACTATGCAGTCCGCAATGGTCTTGATCCGGAATCTCATGAAGCATATGCCTATGTGAATGAGATTTTCACCCGCAACGAGAACCATCAGTATATCTTCAAGGACTACTCCACGCACACCATGAAGATCTTCTTCATGGAACGCGGTGCCGGTGCATCCAACCTGCACATGCGCTTCAACCTGAGCGCCGTAAAGCCAGGCCAGGTGCTGCTGAACAAGACAGTTTCCGGCACCGAGAAGCTGGATTACAGCATGGCAGAGTATCCCTTCCAGGTTTACTACCGCATGGAAGAAGGCGGCGAGGAACTGCTGCTTCCGGAACATACCGGCAGCACGTTCCATGTCACCCATCAGAAAAACAACAACCCGGTGGAATTCAGGGATTCCTACACACCGCCCGGCGGCAGCGCTGCCTACCAGAATGTATTCTTTGTCAACGCCGGCGAAACCGTGGCGATTACCCTGCCTCAGGATGCGGTTGATTACCGGATTGTCGAATGTGCCGTCAACACGGAAGTGTATGACAGCATCTCTGCCAATGACGAGAACATCCATGGAACCGATTCCGGAAATCCTCACAGGAAGGATTACGCCGTTCCCTTTGCGACAGCTGAGGATCGCAAACGCGTTTCGTTTGATAATCATGTCAACAAACATGCCATCCGTACACTGACGATTACCAAGAAGCTGTATGAGGTGGATGGGGTGACGGAAATCACGGATGATGACACGGAATTCAACTTCCGTCTGGCGCTGGGCAGTGAAAACTCACCGGCCCCGGAACAGACGGATAGGAAAGAGTATTATGTCAAAGATCCGGACGGCTGGTACTGCAAGTGGGTGGAAGGCACAGGCTTTGTATCCATCGGGAAGCGGAATTTCCAGTCGATGAAAGAAGAAGAAATCGCCCAGGTGACTTTCCATACATCCATGTATGGTGCCATCTCACGGATTCCGGCAGGATACCAGGTGGAAGTCAGGGACCTGCTTGTCGGCATGAAGTTTGCCGTTACAGAAGAATTCTATGAAATTCCGGCCGGCTATGACCTGATCGGCTATGAAAGAGAAGGAAGCACGTACATCATCGAAGAGGGTGAGGCCGTCAACCATGGAACCATCCGTTCAAATGACTCACCTTCCATCATCGTCAAGAACAAACGCGGTTTCGGCCTGACCGTGGAAAAGAAGTGGTCGGACGCTGACTTTATGGAGTCTCATGATCACATTTACTTTGCGGTATATCGGAAGACCGGCACCAATTCGGAAGAAATGATACCGGATACCGTGCGTGTCCTTCAGCATCCTGCCAGATCCATTTACTATTACTTTGATACGCTGGCGGAAAACGCTGAACTGGAAGATTACGTCATCCGGGAAGTCACCCCCGACCGGTGATTTCCGGGTCGATGATGCCGGTTATGTGACAAGTTATGAGGCAGTTGAACCGATCAGCGACGGCGGTACGCTTTCCGTCACCGCCACCCAGAGCGGCGGCACGCCGGATCTTTATACCTATGCCGTTTCCTATGCGACCGGGTCGCCTACCGGTGTTGCGGAAAATGCGCGTACGGATACGGTAACCAACTCCCGCCATGGCATCCAGCTGAACAAGACCGACTGGGCCGGCAATCCGCTGGCCGGGGCTGTCTTTGAACTGCGCGACAGTCAGGACAGGCTGGTCGGCGAAGAAAGCTATACCTCCCTTTCTGACGGCAGCATTACAACTGCCTATCTGAATGTCAATGAAAACTACATCCTGAGGGAAATCAGTTCTCCGTCCGGCTATGAAGCGATGATGGAAGCACTGACGTTCTCCGTCGACAGCAATGGCATAGTCAGTGTTTCCCAGGGGAATGCGGACTATTATGTCCTGGAACAGGCGGATGATGCTTCGGACGACAGCCAGGCATCCATCACGATCAAAAACCGGCCGGCTGTCTTCCGGGTCATCAAGACCGACAAGATGAGCGGTGAGCCTTTGGACGGGGCAAGATTTGCCCTGTCTCCGGAAAAGACCATCGGCAGTCTGACCGAGAAGAATGATACCCCGATTGATGGGTATGAGGATCTGGTGTCTGATGAAAGCACCGGCATTGTACCAAGGGTGGATCAGACGCTGGCAGCAAGAGTGTACTACCTGGAAGAAACAGCTTCTCCCGATGCAGCGAAGTATCAGAAGCTGGAAAATGACATCCGTTTTGAAATCAGGGCGGA
>JAFWCP010000178.1 GCA_017536845.1 Solobacterium sp.
CCGATGCTGGAAGAAAAGTACGGCTCGGAAAGGATCCTTGCCTTAATCGCCATCACTGCCCTTTTCACCGGGATTGCCAACTATATCCTGTTTCCCAATACCGCCTTATGCGGGGCAAGCGGGGTGGTGTTTGCCATGATCCTGCTGGCATCCTTTGCCAACATCCGCAGCGGCGAGATCCCGCTGACGCTGATCCTTGTCGCTGTCATCTATCTTGGCAGGGAGGTCTATGACGGCCTGTTTGTCGCCGACCAGGTATCCAACCTGTCGCATATCATCGGCGGCCTGGTAGGGGCCGGGATCGGTTATCGCTTCAACCAGAAATAAGTGAGTACAGCCTGAGAACATCTCGGGCTTTTTTTTAACCACAGGTTGAATGACAGCAGCGGCAATTGCGGCTACAATAATCCCGTCAGTCCAATGATGCGGAAGAGTATCAGCTGACTTCAGACGCTTACAGCAATCAAAACAGTTGATCTCGTTAATCAATGAACCTGCTGCTGCGCGGCAGAAGGCGTCTGGTTTGATCGGCACATACAGCAATCTGAATGATCTTTTCTATGATCTCAGGCATTGAAGGGTGCTATTGGCGGCAGTGGTATTTACCAAGCACAGGGAACGTGCCGTGTAAAAATGTTCCCTGACGGCGGTGATACGGCGCAGAACTGCCGCTGTTATTTATCGTAATACAAGGAAGGAGAGTGAACCTGATGACTGAAAGTGTATTTCTGAAAGCGCTGGAAACAGAAAGCGCGAAGAAGCTGACCGAAAACGGGGCAGCTGCCATGAAGACTGCCGGCGCAGGGGCACTGCTCGACCTTTTTGCCATGTGCGGCGCCATGCGCATGCGGAAGCAGGATGTCATGGCAAAATATGCGGCTGCTCTTAACGAAGACAGGCTGCTGGCCGCCAGGCTTGCCTTTTATACCCGTGATGTACGGGGCGGCCTTGGTGAAAGGGAAACAGCCCGCGTCATGTTTGCAGCGCTGGCTGCCTATTGCCCTCAGGTCATGCGGAAAAACCTGGCCCTGATTCCTGAATACGGGCGCTGGGATGACCTGTTCATCCTGCTGAAGGTGCCTTCGCTTAAGGACAATGTTATTGCCCTGCTGCAGAAGCAGCTGGAAACAGACCTGCAGGGTGCGGCAGCCGGCCGTCCGGTTTCCCTGCTTGCCAAGTGGATGCCTTCGGTCAATACCTCGTCCTATGAAACCCGTAAGCTTGCCCGTAAGCTGGCAGCGGCTTTCGGCATGAGCGAAAGGGATTACCGGCACATGCTGGCAGGGCTAAGGGCATACCTCAACGTGACGGAAGTACGCTTAAGCGACAGGGAATACGGCGAAATCCGCTATCCGGCGGTTCCTTCCGGGGCCATGCTGAAATACAGGAATGCCTTTGTCCGTCATGACCATGACCGGTTTGTTTCCTATCTGCAGGATGTGGAAAACGGCAAGGCCGCCATTCATGCCGGAACCCAGTTTCCGTATGATATCGCAGGCATCTATACCCGCGAGGTTTTCGGCTGGTCCAGACCGGAAACCGTGAGTATTGACCGGACAGCGGAGGCGCAGTGGCAGGCACTGCCGGATTA
>JAFWCP010000179.1 GCA_017536845.1 Solobacterium sp.
GCATTCCGGTCATCAAGAATGTGCAGTCCTGAATGAGGCTGTTCAGGAAATGATGCCCAAAGGAAAACGGGCAGGGATACCCCTGCCCGAAGATTCAAGGCTGATATTGGATCAGGCTTACGCCCTGTCAATGTATATATGAAGATTACAGCAGGCTCTTAACACAGGCCTCAACATCTGCCATGTCGGCGGTCGGTTCAAATCTTGCGACAACGTTGCCGGCACGGTCGATGACGAACTTGGTGAAGTTCCACTTGATGTTCGGGTTGTTCTTGAAATCCGGATCAATCTTGGCGAGATGCATGTTCATGAATTCAGCAGTCTTGCCTTCACCGAAGCCGGCAAAGCCCTTCTGTTCCTTTAACCAGCCATACAGCGGCAGCTGGTTTTCGCCGTTGACATCAGACTTCTTCATCTGGTCGAACTGTGTTTTGTAATGCAGGGTGCAGAATTCATGGACTTCTTCATCAGTGCCCGGAGTCTGGGAGCCGAACTGGTTGCAGGGAATGTCCAGGACTTCGAATCCCTGTTCATGAAGTTCTTCATACATCTTTTCAATCGGTTCGTAATGCGGGGTAAAGCCGCAGCCTGTGGCGGTATTGACGACAAGTACAACCTTGCCTTCGAACTTCTTCATGGATACTTCTTCACCTTTGCGGTTCAGGACGGAATAGTCATAGAATGTCATACGTTTCTCTCCTTTATTTTATGCATTATGATTTTATACAATTTAAATCAGAATTGCAAGACTCTTGCCTGTCTTTAAATGTGAAAATATGATGAAACGACAGAGAGATGATGCTGTTCATGAATACGAAGATGAAAATCGTGATACCATTATGAACATACTGACGGAGGATACGGAAAGTGCGGAAAGCGTTGCGATATTTAAAACCATTCTGGCTGTCGGTGATCGGGGTCATACTCCTGGTGTTTGCCCAGGTGCAGTTTGACCTCTCCCTGCCGGATTACATGTCACGCATTGTCACATACGGCATCCAGTACGGCGGCGTCAGCAGTCCCCTGCCCAAAGCCGTACGGGAAAGCACGTATGAGGCAATGAAGTATTTCATGAGCGAAGAAGACATCGCTCAGTTTGAAGCAGCCTATACAAAGGCAGAGCCAACCGAAGCAAATCTCACAGAATACCCGGTTCTGGCGGAAGAAGGGGTATATCTTCTGACCGGCACGCTGGATGCCGGAACGGTTTCAAAGCCATTGCTGTATGTCGGGGCATTGCGCACCATGAACATGCTGGACATGGTCAATGAGAACACGGCAGGCGAATTTGCAAAGCAGGTGGATGCTCAGATGGCAGAGTACACCGAAGACAACCTCAATGCCGCTTCCATCATGATGACAAGAGGGGAATACCAGGCCCTTGGCATGAATACCGACAAGATGCAGAACAGCTACATCCTGCATGAAGGCTTTATCATGTTAGGCCTTGCCCTGATGACGTCGCTCTGTGCGGCAGCCTCTTCTTTCTTAGCATCAAGGACAGCGACCGGTGCCTGCCGGAATATGCGCAGGGATGTCTTTACCAAGGTGGAATCCTTCTCCAGTGAGGAGTTCTCAAGATTCTCCACTGCTTCTTTGATTACCCGGACGACCAACGATATCCAGCAGGTGCAGCAGGTGCTGACCATGATGTTAAGGATCATGCTGTTTGCGCCGTTTATGGGCCTGACTTCACTGTTCAAGGTACTGCGTTATAAGCAACTGGCAGCGGTGCTGGGCTGGACGGTGCTGATCATGATCGTGATCATGATTGTCACCCTGATTGTGACCATGCCCAAATTCAAGATCGCCCAGAAGATGGTCGACAGCCTGAACCTGGTCACCAGGGAACAGCTCTCCGGCATGCTTACCATCCGTGCCTTCAACAACCAGCAGGAAGAAGAACAGCGGTTTGACAAGGTCAATACGGACATGACGAAACTGAACATCTTCCTGAACCGTGTCATGAGCGTCATTTCACCGCTTGTCACCTTCATGATGAGCACAGTCTCGATTGTCATCATCTGGATCGGCGCAAAGCAGATCGATCTGGGCACCATGCAGATAGGGGATATGATGGCTTTCCTGCAGTATGCCGTGCATGTGCTGATGTCGTTTATGATCGTGGCCATGATCTTCATCATGATCCCGAGATCTTCCGTATCCGCCAACCGTGTCTTTGAAGTGCTGGAAACCGAACCGGCGATCCATGACCCGAAGAAACCGGCCGCATTGCCAAAGGGCAACCAGCGGATTGTCTTTGACCATGTCTGCTTCCGCTATCCCAAGGCGGAACAGAATGTGCTGGAGGATATTACCTTCCATGCCGACCCGGGCGAAGTGGTGGCCTTTATCGGCTCCACCGGTTCCGGCAAATCCACCCTTGTCAACCTGCTGCCAAGGTTCTTTGACGTGACAGAAGGAAAGATCACCTTCGGCGGCATGGATATCCGTGACGTCACCCAGAAGGAATTAAGGGACAGGATCGGCTATGTCCCGCAGAAGGGCGTGCTGTTCTCCGGCACCATCCTTTCCAACCTGAAGTATGCCGATGAAAATGCGGATGAGGCAACGGTTGCCAATGCCCTGGAAGTCTCGCAGGCAAAAGAATTTGTCGAGCGCATGGAAGAGGGCGTGGAAACAGCCATTGCCGAAGGCGGCACGAACGTTTCCGGCGGCCAGAAGCAGCGTCTTTCCATTGCCCGGGCGTTGACAAAGAATGCCCAGGTCTATATCTTCGACGATACCTTCTCGGCTTTGGACTATGCGACTGACGCGAAACTCAGGGAAGCGCTGAATAAAATGATCCGCAAGACAAAGTCAACGGTATTGATTGTGGCCCAGCGTATTTCCACCATCATGCATGCCGACCGCATTGTTGTTCTGGATGAAGGCAGGATTGCCGGCATCGGGACGCATGAAGAGCTGATGAAGAACTGCAGTGTGTATCAGGAAATTGCCTATTCGCAGCTTTCTGAAAAGGAGCTTGCATCATGAGCACGAGGAAGAAAGAATACAAGACCGGCATGCGTGCCGGCAGGGGCATGGTTGCCGGCGAGAAGGCAAAGAACTTCAAAGGCACCATCGTCAAGCTGTTCCGCTACATGAAGCCTTACTACCTGCAGATTGTCATTATCGTACTGTTCTCTGTGGGTTCCACCATCTTCGGCATTGTCGGGCCAAGGATCCTGGGAAGTGCTACAACCAGGCTGGCCCAGGGCCTTGTAAGCAAGTATACCGGCGGCGAGGGCATAGACTTTGACGGCATCGGCAGGATCCTGTTAACGCTGATGGCCCTCTATCTGGCTTCAGCCTTGTTCACCTACATCCAGGGCTGGATGATGGCCGGGGTCACCCAGAAGATCACCTACAGCCTGCGCAAGGAGATTTCGCAGAAGATCAACAGACTGCCTTTGAAATACTTTGATACCCAGACCCATGGCGAAGTGCTGTCAAGAGTGACCAACGACGTAGACGTTGTCTCCCAGTCCCTGCACCAGAGCATCCAGCAGGTGTTCACCTCCCTGATCATGATCATCGGCGTATTGTATATGATGATCCGGATTTCCTGGAAGCTGACGCTCATGGCATTGATTGTCGTGCCGTTATCCGGCATCAGCGCTGCCATGGTTGTCATGAACAGCCAGAAGTACTTCAAGGCCCAGCAGAAAACCCTGGGCAATGTCAACGGCCACATTGAAGAAATGTACGGCGGCCATATTGTCATGAAGGCCTTCAACGGCGAAGAACGTTCCATCCGGGAGTTTGACGAGCTGAACGAGAAGCTATACAACAGTGCCTGGAAGGCTCAGTTCATGTCCGGCATCATGATGCCGATCACCAACTTCATCGGCAACCTCGGCTATGTCGGCGTCTGTGTGCTGGGCGGCTATCTGGCCATCCACGAAGGCCTGGCGGTCGGCGATATCCAGGCGTTTATCACCTACGTCCGCAACTTCAACCAGCCGATTACCCAGACGGCCCAGATCATGAACGTCCTGCAGAGCACTGCCGCAGCGGCGGAGCGTGTCTTCGAATTCCTGGAAGAGCAGGAAGAAATCCCGGATACATCTGAACCTGTCAATATCCGTGATGATAAGGGTGAGATCCATATCAAGGGCAATGTCACCTTTGACCATGTGCACTTCGGCTATGATCCGGAAAAGATCATCATCCATGACTTCAGTGCCTATATTGCCAGAGGCTCGCAGATTGCCGTGGTCGGCCCGACCGGCGCCGGCAAGACAACCATTGTCAAACTGCTCATGCGTTTCTATGAACTCAATTCCGGTTCCATCCGCATTGACGGCATTGAAACCACGAAGCTGACCCGCAGGGACCTGCGTGACTGCTTCGGCATGGTGCTGCAGGATGCCTGGCTGCGCTCCGGCACCATCCGGGAAAACATCCGCTACGGCAGAATGGACGCCACCGATGCAGAAGTCGAAAAGGCAGCGGAAGATGCCTACGTCGACCATTTCATCCGCACCCTGGAGAATGGCTACGATACAGAGATCAATGAAGAATCCACCAACATCTCCCAGGGCCAGAAACAGCTGCTTACGATTGCCCGTGCCTTCCTGGCGGATCCAAGAATTCTGATCCTGGATGAAGCAACATCTTCGGTTGACTCCCGTACGGAGATTCTGATTCAGAAGGGAATGGAGAAGCTGATGAAGGGAAGGACATCCTTTGTCATTGCCCATCGTCTTTCCACCATCCGCAA
>JAFWCP010000180.1 GCA_017536845.1 Solobacterium sp.
CCGGCTATATCACGTTCTCTTCTCTCTTCGGCAATCTTTTTCATGGCCAGAAGGAAGATGAAGGTGGTGGTCATGCGCTGCTGACCGTCCACGATCTGCAGCTGACGGAACATGGCGGATATCTTTGATTCGATATAGATGATGATCCCAAGGAAATGATTATCCGTACGTGCTTCCAGGAGGTCTTCCAGGTCGCTCATGAAACGGGCTGTTTCCTTTTCCGGATTCCATGTATAGATACGCTGATATACCGGGATCACAAACTGCGAACCCATCGTCGTCTTGATAAAGTCAGAGAGGCTTGTTCTGACTGGTTGTTTTAGCATGTTACCTTTTCCTTTCCGCAGAAGATAATACCATAAACCACCGTTGAAAAAAACACGAAGCTTCACCGCTTGTCTGCGTTATACTGATTGCGCAAGGAGAGAACACCATGAACCGTAAACCACTGATCATCATGACTGCCCGCGACGCGGTGCATAACAATAACCGCACCCTGTGCGAAAACGATTCCTATTTCAACTATATTGAGGCTGCCGGCGGCCTGCCGCTCATGGCCGGCGAAGTCTTCGAAACAGAAGCGCAGCAGCTGGCTGATCTCGCCGACGGGCTGGTGATTACCGGCGGTCCGGATGTCAATCCGGCTCTCTACAATGAGCCTAATACCCACAGTTTCCTGATGGAACAGGCTCTTGAAGACGCCGACAGATTCCTTTACAACGCCTTCCGCAAAAGAAACAAGCCGGTCTTCGGCATCTGCCGGGGCATGCAGGCCATTGCCGTCTTTGAAGGCGGAGCCTTGCTGCAGGACATTCCCACACAATACCCTGGCTTTGAGCATAACCAGATGAAGATGGATCCGCCGGTGCCCCGTGAATGCTTTGCCCATGACTGTCTGTTTGCGGAAAACACCCTTCTGCATGAAATCTTCGGTGACCGCTATGGCGTCAACACCTTCCACCATCAGGCTGTCACAAGACTGCCGGAAGGCTTTGTGCTTTCGGCAAGAAGTGATGACGGCCTGATTGAGGGTTTTGAAAAAGAAAATGTCATTGCCGTGCAGTGGCATCCCGAACGCCTGATCGCGGATGAGAAGCACCTCGAACTGGCGAAAAGGTTTATCGCCATGTGCAGATAAAAAACAACCTGAAGGAAGAAACGATATTCATTTTCGGATGAATGAAAATGAATGTAAACCGGTGCTGAAATCATGTTGCAATTGCCCAAAGGAGGTATCGTATGACATATCTGATCAATTCAGGTGGGCCTGTCGCCCTTTTTGCCGAACAGTACTTCAAGTATTATTTCGTGGATAAAAGCATGCTGCTGGACGAGATGATCAATATCGTGGAAAGCGTTCAGATCGACCTTCACCTGCTTTCCGATCCAATGTCATTCCAACCCCCTTCTGTTTCTGTCGGCGGTGATAAATATATCTGTATCACCCGGCCGCGGCGTTTCGGAAAAACGGCCAATGCCCAGATGATTGCAGCTTTTTTCAACAGCAGCTATGATTCCCGGAACCTTTTCCGCCGGATGCGGATCCACGAACATCCTCTCTTTGAAAGACATTTACACCGACATAATGTCGTATTCATTGATTTTGCCTCAATGAGTGAGAACTGCGACAGCCTGGCTGAGCTTTTTCATCTGCTGCGTCAGGAACTGATCGCTGATGCGAAAGAACTGTTTCATGTCGATTTGTCTGAAGAAACCTCCATCATCAGCCTGTTCAAAAGACTTTACAATGAATATGGAAAACGGTTTATTTTCGTAATTGGCGAATGGGACTTGCCGCTCTAATGGGCTTTCATGGATGAACCGTCCAAAAAGAGGTACATTCTTTTCCTGAGCAGCCTTCTGAAAGACAGCGCTTATGTTGAACTCTGCTATATGACAGGTATCATGCCGATCAATACATATGATACCGGGACCCCGTTGAATATGTTCAGAGAATATACCATGGCCGGGAATCCTCGTTTCAGTGAATTCTTCGACTTTACTGATTCCGAAGTCGATGACCTGTATGCAAAGTACAGGAAAGTTGACGAGAATGACGCTCACATCACAAGAGACCAGCTCAGGGACTGGTATGACGGTTATTATCTGAACGGCAGCAGGTGTTTATATAATCCAAAAGCAGTCATCAACGCTCTGAACGAAAACTATCTGACCGGATACTGGTCCTCTTCGAGCAAGTATGAGGAACTGTATCCCTTTATCGCCCAGAACATCGATGAGGTAAGGGATGCCATAGCCGTACTGATCAGTTCAGAAGGCTATCCCGCACGGCTGAACCAATATGCCGCAGCCAGTGAGATTCTGAAAACAAAAGATCAGATATTTTCCGCGATGGTGGTCTATGGATTTCTGACATCTGATAACGGTATGGTTTATATTCCAAACCATGAGCTCATGGAAAAGTTCATAGAAATGCTGCAGTACAATAAGGCTTTGGGATATCTGAATACACTGGCGGTGGCCAGCAGCAGGGTGGTTGAGGCTACCAGAAAAATGAATCCCGGTCCGATTGAAGAAGCAATCCAGCTTGTACATGATAAGGTAATTCCATTGTTCAAATACAACAATGAGGATGCTTTGGGTTATATTGTCTGTCTGGCGTACTGCGCCGCCAGAGATACGCACCATTTCCTGAGAGAAGAAAAAGGCGGTGTCGGCCTTGCGGATATCATCCTGATGCCGAAAAATCCATCAGATGACTGTTTTATCATCGAACTGAAAGTTGACGATTCCCCTCAGAATGCCATCAGGCAGATCAAAAAGAAACGTTATTATCAGCA
>JAFWCP010000181.1 GCA_017536845.1 Solobacterium sp.
GAAAGCAATGCTTGAAACATGTACACCGGTCATCATCCCGGTCATTCTCTATACCGGGAAAACAAGGTGGACAGCTGAAACCTGCAGGAGAAAGCAGGAGGGTCAGGATCTGGGGAAGTATTATTGTGTGGACTATAATATCCCGGTGATCGATATCAGACACATGGATGAAGCAGAACTCCCGGCATTTGGCCCGGATGTGGAACTGGCTTTCCGCATGATCCGGGCAGGGGATGACAGTCATGCCCTGAAAAACCTGATTGTGCAGAATCACGACCGCCTGATGTATATGGATCTGGGGCTGCTGGGTATGGCAATTGAAGAAATCACATTGAAAGAAGATGCCTTTGCGGCATTTCAGGAAACTGTCAGAAACAATGAGGAGGACAACAGGAGAATCATGAAAGCATTTGACAGGATTGTTGAAGAAGAGGGTGTAAGGGCTGCGATTCGGATGCAGAATCTGATCTTATCAAAGTTGATCAGTGATGGCGTGATTACACCGGAACAGGAACAGAGGTGCAGGCAGTGGGTTCAGGAAGAACTCGGTCAGGATCTTCAGAAAATGGAAGAAGAATTGAAACAGGTGCCGGCATGGCGTTCCGGAATGGCCTGAAACACAAAAAGGAAGAAGTGAGCATCACTCATTTCTTCCTTTTTCTTTTCTTATGGCAACCGCAAAGGCACTGGCATAGTCCTGTTCATGGGCGATGGAGATCTCCACACGGTCGATGCCGTTGTCGTCAAACAGTTTTCTTACCGCCTCGGTTTCCCGGATGACCGGTTTGCCGTCTTCCAGGTTCATGGTTTCTATGATGCGGAAATCAAAGCTGGCGTGGACGGCCTTGAAGACCGCTTCCTTGACCGCAAACCGGGCAGCGAAATACTGGGCTGAAGAACCATGTTCACGCTCATATTCCGAGAAGACATGGCGGAAGAAGGCGAACTTCTTCTCATCCAGCATTTTCTGCAGGCGCGGGATGTATACCAGGTCCGTGCCGACTCCGTGTATCATTTCCGGCCTCTTTTCTTTTTCCGGACGGAATAGCCGAAGGTGCCTAACAGCTTGCCCAGTGCCCGGTATTCGCCATGGTTATAGGCAATCAGGTCGGCCATGTCCAGACGGAACCTTCCTGTATCATCCAGCAGTTCCGGGTTGATGTCGGTGCTGACGACTTTGGCGATGAACATGTCATGGGAGCCAAGGCGCAGGATCTGCTCGACCTTGCATTCCAGGCTGACCGGGCTTTCTTCAATGCCCGGTGCCTTGACATATCTGCTTCTGGAAGGGGTGAGCTTCAGCTCCTTCTCCAGGGCGAATTTATCCATGGTCCTGCCGGAGCGGACGCCGACAAAGTCGGTGACCTTAGCCAGGTTCCTGGTGGTCAGGTTGATGACAAATTCACCGGTTCTTTCGATGATGTCATGGCTGTGGCGTTCCTTGCGGATGGAGACATATACCATGACCGGGTCGGAACAGATGGTGCCGGTCCAGGCGGCGGTCATGACATTTGCCTTGCCCTGCTCATCGGCGCATGTCACCATGACGGCCGGCAGGGGATACAGCATGTTTGAGGGTTTCCAGTATTCTTTGCTCATAATCAGTCGGTCAGATTCAGCCTTGTAATGGCTTCGGTGGTTACCGCGTCAACCGTGCCGTCTTCGGAGATGACAATGCCGGCAAACATCTGCCCGAGCTGTGATCTTCGTTTAACATAGTTGACGGTGGAATTGTATCTGGCCCCGCGGGCGGCTGAACCTTCCGTGACAAGGTCGCCGTCAAGGATGGCCCCGATGCAGGAAGTATTGCACAGGGTATCCACCAGGATGGCGCCGTCAATGGAAGTCAGGTAGTAAATCAGATGGGTATTCAAAGACAGGTCGGTCGTGCTGATGCCGGTGGCGCTCTTGCCAAGGATCATCCGCTCTGCTTCGGAGGCGATGTTGTCCGGTTCGCCGATCATCAGGATGGTGCCGTGACGCTGTCTGGCGGCGGCACGGATGACGATTTCCAGCCTGTACTGCTGGGCGGGAAGGATTCTCTCTTTCATCCTGCCGAAGGATTCAAAGATATCGGAAGTCGCCCTTCGGGCGGTATGGATATGATACCTGCCGCCGTAGTAGGAGATCTTCTTTGTCCTTTCATAGGTGATGGTCCAGGAGAGATGCCCCCATAAGCGAACCTTGCATTCGTTGGGATGGGCATCCTCACGGGTTAAGCCGTAGATCATGCCGGCCTTGTTGAACCACAGCATCAGGTTCTTGTCAGACAGCTCAACCAGCTTTCTGACCTGCCTGAGCTTGTCGATGGAGAACTGCACCGGTTCCCGGAAGGTGACATCCAGGCCGCCGGAAAGGGTACGCAGCTCATCAGAATCAAAGCGCGGGACAAGCAATGTACAGTCGATATAGGAACCTTCATACGTCATGGCCGACAATACCTGGATCAGGTTGATATCCAGCTTGTAGAAGCCAAAGAAGAATTTCACGACGCCGGAATAGATCAGCGGTTCCAGCAGCGGGTCAATCGCCATCTTGGAAATGCCGACCCGGCCAAGCTGGTGCATCATCTCCTCACAGAAATTGGCGGTGATGAACTGCAATGGCGAAATGCCGTCTTCGCGGAAGTCAAAGACGATGAACAGCTTGTCCTCAAACCACGTATAGGAATTCTCAAAGTTCTCGATTTCCGAAACATTGCGGACAACGGATTCGACAATCTCGTCACTGTTGGCAGTGATGGTGCAGATTGGATAACCGGTCTGAATATGGCCTTTGTTCATGCGTTCCGCACTGAAATGAAGCCGAAAATCAGGAATGGATTTCGGATCATTGTACAGATGCCGCAGCAGCCGTTTATAGATATCTCTGACCTGCAGGAAAAAGGATTCCTTTTTCCCGGAGGGATCATCCAGAAAGACTTCCCAGTTATTTTCCATATCACTTGCTCCTTGCCTCTAGAATACCTTCATTTACGGTTTGTTTCAAGGTGGGAATCGAAATCTCATCTCCCCATGGTTTGAAATTGCGTTACAATAAAGAAAACGAGGTAAATCATCATGTAAAAGAAAGAAAGAAAAATCGACCGCCGCAGCAGCGATGAACTGATGCTGTATCTGGGCTGTGCGGTGTGTGTCGCTCTTGCTGCAGCGCTGCTGTTCGGCCAGGGGCTGGATGCGAAATTCATCATCTACTGCGGCTGTGCCTTTGCCATGGCTCTGGGCATCTTTCTTGTACTGAAATATCTGTTCGGCAAGGGCTTTACCTTCCTGAACGACTATTCCTTCGCCTATGGCACATTGATGGTGCTGTTATCCATCTGCGGCTTTGTCAGGGCCGCGGATATCGTGGAGCACCTGCCCACCCTTACCGGGGCGATGACCCTTGTCATGGGTGTGTACCTGCTGCAGGACATGGTGCAGTTTGCCAAACTGGGCAACGGCGTCTTCTGGAAGCTGGATTTCACCTTCTCGCTGTTAAGCATCACCGCCGCCATGATGGTAATCATGAAGGTGGAACCCGTCCTTTCCCGGATTGAGAACTTTGGCTACTGGGCCTTGCTGATATCGGCCGTGCTTGTGACATTGAGCAACCTGATCTCCCATGCCGCCGTCAAACGCTACCATAAGAAGAAGGAAGAAGAGGAGAGGCTGAAGGAAGAAGCAGAGAAGGCGGAAAAGGAAAGACAGGAAAGAGAAATCGAAGAGAATAAGAAGAGACTTGAAGAGCAGCAGCAGGCCATCCTCCAGCAGGCACTGGAGAATGAACAGCAGGCCGAACCTGCCCTGTTGCCGGAACCAAAGGAAGCTGAGCTTCCTGTTGTAACTGAAGAGAAGCCGGAGTAACCATCCGGTTTTTTTGAACTGTCATATACGATAAGAAACAATTCTGATATAATAACAGACACAGATACGAAAAGGAGAAATACAATTATGAGCTTTCCCAAAGGATTTTTATGGGGCGGCGCGGTAGCTGCCAACCAGTGTGAAGGTGCTTATCTTGAAGACGGCAAAGGGCTGTCCGTTCCCGATATGCTGCTGGGCGGTGATGTCAATACGCCGCGTACCTTCCTGCCCGTGACCGATCCGAACGCGTTCTATCCTTCTCACGAAGC
>JAFWCP010000022.1 GCA_017536845.1 Solobacterium sp.
CATCTTGGCTATCTGGCCTATGACGCAGAGAAAAAAACCGCACATATTCCAAACGAAGAAATCAAACAGGAATTCCGACGGTCATTCCTTCATCATTTCAAACAACAGAGTCTTTTTATCAATTCATAACTGTCGGATATATTCCAGCCGTGTAATCCTTTGTTTACAGCAATTCCTTTTCTTTGACCAGGACGCCTTTATGCAATTAGAAAACATGGTATGATAGTAAAAAAGAAACTGGAGGATCATTTATGTTACTGCCGGCACAGGCGCATGCCGAGATCGAAAAACTGTACAAAGACAGACATCATGTAGAACTGACAATCGGAATCCGTAAAGACAATCAGACGGAAATCGTGCATTTAGGACCGGACTGTCGGGAAAGCGAAGGAGAACCTCTTGTTTACCCTGTCGGTTCCATCTGCAAGCCTTTTACGACCTCACTGCTTGCCAAGTATGTCGCGGAAGGGAAACTGGATCTGGATGCTCTGCTGAATACGTATATCGAAGGACTTCCTGAACAGTATTACCCCAGCCTGAGAAAACTTGCTACCCATACATCAGGATATGCCACACAGCCCTATACCGCCCTGACTTCACTTCCCTTCTTTCTCTTCATGAACCAGGAAAGAGGTTTATTCCATACCAATCCATTCCGGGGCAATCCGGATGAAGCAGGGATGAAGAAGATCCTTGCTGAAACACACCTGAAGGATCAGCAATATAAGTTCAACTATTCCAATTTCGGCATGAGCGTATTGGGATACATAGTCGGCCAGGTCAACGGCATGGGCTTCTGGGATGCGATGGAAGACTACATCAGAAATGACCTTGGCCTGAAGCATACCTTCCTAGGCAATACGGATATGGTCGGCTACGACAGGAAGGAAAACCCCTGCCGCTGCTGGCAATGGGAGAAGAGTGATATCATTGCCCCTGCCGGCGCATTGAACTCGACCATTGAAGATCTGCTGGACTTTGCGGAAATCCAGGTCAACGGTTCCCGGCCGTATCTTGACATCTGCCATGAGGTACAGGGTCCTTGCGACAGGCAGGCAGATTCCGGCCTTGCCTGGCGTCTGGATAAGACAATGCCGATCTCCTGGCATACCGGTGCAGCAGGTCCATACCATGCCTGGCTCGGCATCAACCGGGAAACAAAAACATCAGTTGCTGTAGGAATCAACTACGGCCTGGTCAATGCGGAAGAGCTGGGTTTTGCCATCCTGCGCAATCTGTAAGAATACGACGATGCCGGTTCATGAACAGCAGGCTGTTCAATGCCGGCTTTACCGATTCCTTTCCATGGCGTGAAAGAACATTACCAGTCATAGAAACAATCCCGGCAAGTGCCATGCACCGGCCGGGATTTGCTGTAATATGCTGGGAACTTAGACTTCCTGCCTTTGCAATCAATGTCAGATTCGCCATTCATATCTCGTAAACAGCAGATCCCATAATTCTCAGCAAGCATCTGTTCAAAGCCATTCTGCTGGCAATAGAAAAAGACATTTATCCTTTTCCCTTTTCAGGATATGGATAAATGCCTTTCTTCAGCCAACGGCTGATTGATTTTATCTGGTTCCGGTCAAGGCAGTACCGTTGACATATAAGGTGAAACCGTTGCTGATGACGCTGGATGCATCACCGTTGAAGGATGTGACATAGGTATCTGCTGTTAAAGTCCAGGTACTGCTGCTGTCCAGTGCAACATTGACGGTTCCGACTTCTGTCGATACTGTCGTACCGGACGCATTTGTAATCTTGCCGTCAATAGATCCTTCAAAGGAAGAACCATCGGTAAGGTTGAGCGTTAAGGTGGAATTGCTGCCGACAAGGATTGCTCCAGACAGTTTCTGTCCCGATGCGTTCAGGGTCGCAATGTTGCCTGCGCCGCTCCAGCCGTCATCACAGACCGACAGCAGGATGTTGTCGCTGTCTTCATTGATCAGATCAACACCGGTAAGGGTGATAACCGCATTGGTGTTTGTGACATGGAAGATATGGCCGTTCCTGCTTGTCAGTGAACCCCCGCTCATTGTGAAAGCAGATGTCCCGCTGTCCGCATCACCGCTCATCGACTGGTAGATCATGATGGAATCAAGGAATGTTGCATTGCCGTTGCATTTCGTGTTGTCTGCCGTCAGGTCACAATCGGTTAATGTAATGGAGTTCTTCCCTTCAATGCATACGCCTTCAGAAAGATTGGATACCAGTGTCGCATTGGCAGCATTGACATCGGCAGTAGAGTAGATGACAGGAGAACCAAGACCGTTGGAAGTATAGGTGCCGCCGTCAACATAGACAGTTCCGCCGCCTCTGTCGGTACGGATTGCCGCAGAAGACTGACCGCTTGTCTCAACTTCAAGATCATAGGCATAGGTGATGCCGCCGCCGGTGGTCATGATACCGCC
>JAFWCP010000182.1 GCA_017536845.1 Solobacterium sp.
ACTGTGGGAGGAACCGGCCGGGCAGATGGTCACATCGCCGGGCTTCAGGGTGACAACGGTGCCGTTGTCGCTGTATTCCGGGCAGCCCTTGAGGATGTAGAACAGTTCGGCATCCTTTTCATGCATATGATTGCCGATGGAGCAGCCGGGCTTCAGCGTGATCTTGCTGAAAAGGCGGCCCTTGTCATTCAGTTCACCGTCATTCTGGATCAGGTGCAGCAGTTCCACTGTCCCCTGGCCGTCACGCATATGTTCACGATATTCTCTTCTGCATTCTTCTTCATGTCTGATCATGTGTATAAACCTCCTGATTTGCAATACATCCATTATACATGCTTTCCCTGGCGAATCATGAACTCCCGTTGACAATTCCCCATGTTTCTTCCGTATAATATAGGCATAAGGAGGATCTTTTCCATGAATACCGAACAATATCTGACATGGATTCTCGAACAGGACCCCAAAGACTATTACACCATCGAACAGGCCGACCCCGACCATCTGGTGCTGAAGAACGGCCGCCTGAGCGGGGCCATCAGCGTCTACCACCTGGAAGCGGACATCATCGAACTGCGGCTGACGGATGAAAATGATGAAAACGTCTTCTTCCTGCACTTTGAATACAAAGACGAAGAACACGCGAAAAAGCTGTTCCAGGAGATGATCGGCGTTCTGAAAAAACAGAAGTTCAAGCGGATGCTCAAGGTGCTGTTAAGCTGCACCAGCGGCATGACGACATCGTTCTTTGCGGAAAAGCTCAGCACCGCCGCGGAAACGCTGTCCCTGGATATGACCTTTGCGGCCACCGCCTATGATGACCTGCTGTATGAAGGAACCGGCTATGACGTCATCCTGCTGGCCCCGCAGATTTCCTACCGTGCCCAGACCGTCAGAATGTCGCTGCCCAAGGCGGTTGTCCTGAATATCCCGGCCGCTCTGTTTGCTTCCTACGATGCCGGCGGCACGCTGACCTTCCTGCAGGAAGAGCTGAAGAAGCTGCATAAGGAGAAGAAAAAGCAGGAAGCCGCTACGGTCATCCGTGACGTCAGGATGAATGCCAACATCTTTGTCGTCGCCTTAACCACCGACATCGAAGAAACCAGGTATGCCTACCGGCTCTACTGCCATGGCGAACCGACGATCACCGGAGAAGTCATCAAGGAACGCAATACCCTGAAGGATATTGAAGACATCCTCGATTCTGCCTTCGTCTTTGCCTGCAAGGACCATACGGTGGACGGCGTCGTCATCTCCACCCCGGGCGTCCTGCGTGACCCGGATGGGGACCAGTACCGCATCAGCTACAACGAACTCTCGGACAGTTTTACCCAGCAGTACGGCCTGCCGGTCTTCTTCCGCCATAATACGACCACGGCAGCCTTTGGCTACTATGCCCAGCAGACCGAATATGACAGAATCCTTTACCATTCCCAGCCCAAAGGCTCTCTTGTCGGGGGCCAGGGCATCGTATACAAAGGGATGCCGATCAACGGCATCAACGCCCAGGCGGGAGAAATGCTGGCGGTGTTCCGCCGCTTCATGCGCAGCCGTTATAAGGATCCTGCCCATCCGACACAGGCGGAAATTGTCGATGCCGTGGTGGATTACCTGCTTGTCGGCATTGCCGAATGTGATCCGGACGTCATCCTGCTGCGCAGCCAGTCCACCCCGGATGCGGAAGAGATCCGCAGCCGCCTGGCAGAACTGACCGACCGGGTACCGCCGATCATCCATATCGACAATGTGGATGAATACACCTGCATCGGCGCCATGCTGTATGGTGTCTTCAGCCTTGGCGAACTGGCGGTAAGAAAACAGCTGTCACAATGACCGCATAGAGCTTCAGCCCGAAGCTCTTTTCATTTTCAGGAAATGTCTTTTTGCAGCCATGATGGAATCTTCCATATATTAAGTCGGAAAGGACAATTTTCTTTTTGACGGATTCCTGCTATCATCCAATCAGAAAGGAGCCCTGCGTATGAATCCGAAGAACCTGAACATCGCTTACATCGGCGGTGGCTCCCGCGGCTGGGCCTGGGGTTTCATGATGGACCTCGCCATGGATCCTGACATGTGCGGAACAGTCAGCCTCTATGACATTGACAGGCCTGCCGCAAAACGCAACGAAATCATCGGCAGCAGAATCTCTGCCCGGCCGGAAGCAGCATCCCGCTGGGTCTACCGGACGGTGGATACCCTTGCTGAGGCGCTGGAAGGTGCGGATTTCGTGGTCATCTCCATTCTGCCGGCAACCTTCGACGAAATGGAATCCGACGTTCACGCACCGGAAAAATACGGTGTATACCAGCCGGTCGGTGATACCGTCGGCCCGGGCGGCTTCATGCGGGCAATGCGCACCATCCCGATGTTTGTGACCATTGCCGAAGCCATCCGCGACCATGCCCCGGATGCCTGGGTCATCAACTATACCAACCCGATGTCATTGTGTGTCCGTACCCTGTATGAAGTCTTCCCGGACATCCATGCCTTCGGCTGCTGTCATGAGGTCTTCGGCACCCAGAACCTGTTATGCGCGATACTGGAAAGTGAATACGGCATTTCCGGCGTCAGGCGGCAGGACCTAAGGACAACCGTGACCGGCATCAACCACTTTACCTGGCTGACAAAAGCAACGTATCAGGGAACCGATCTCTTCCCGCTTTATGCGAAGTTTGCGGACAGGTATTACGAAACCGGGTATCTCAAAAACAAAGACGACAACTGGATGAACTCCCATTTCAACTGTGCCCACCGGGTCAAGTTTGACCTGTTCCGGAACTTCGGCGCCATTGCGGCAGCCGGCGACAGACACCTGGCGGAATTCACGGCGCCATGGTATACGAAAGATCCTGAAACCGTCCACGAATGGCAGTTTGACCTGACGCCTGTTTCCTGGCGCAAGGAGGATCTCAAAGAGCGTCTGCGCCGCTCCGATGCCCTCATCAGCGGTGAAGAAGAACCGGTGCTGAAGGCTTCGGGAGAAGAAGGCCACCTGCTGATCAAAGCCCTGGCCGGCATGGGAGACATGGTTTCCAACGTCAACGTTCCCAACGTCGGCCAGATTCCCAATCTGCCCCGCGGCGCCGTCGTGGAAACCAATGCCCTTTTCGGGTATCAGCGCATCGAGCCGGTCACAGCCGGCATGCTGCCGGAAAATCTGCTGCCTCTGATTGCAAGACATGTGTATAACCAGGAAAACACACTGAAAGC
>JAFWCP010000183.1 GCA_017536845.1 Solobacterium sp.
AGGCAAATGGGTCAGGTATGATGGTGAAGGGAGAATGGTGAAAGGGGAACAGTATGATGCTGGGCATCAAGGCTGGTATGCGTTTGACCTGATCACCGGGGCAATGGTCAAAGGCTTTCAGGCTAAAGACGGGTATGAAGTGTACTATGACCTGATGAACGGCAAAAGGCATACCGGCAGGTTTGAGGTGGATGATGTGGAATTTACAGCTGACAGCCTGGGCAGGATCGTTTCCGCGGTTTTGAACCGAGTGCCGTATTTTTCACAAAGTGATGAACGCTGGAGTGATGTAGTCATCGGGGAATACGGCTCCATCCGTCAGAACGGGTGTTCATGCTGCGTGGGAGCAAGCATTATCGACTATTATACAGGCAGTCAATACAGCCCGGTGGATATCGCATCTGTGTTTTACAGCTGGGGACATTATAACGGTCAAGGCGGACATGGAACAGACACAGGGGTGTGGCGTATGACAGCAGAACAATTCGGTATGACATATCAGAATTACCTGACGTATGAAGATGCGTGCAGACAGCTGCTGAAAGGAAACATGATCACAGCATGTGTGGAAAACGGGATCTTTGTCAGCGGCAGCTGGACGCACAATATCCTGCTGATGGGACTGGATCAGAATATGCGTACGTATGTGTATGATCCTCTGCATCCGGAGAAAAACGGCTGGTACAGCGTGATGGAAATCCAGAGCCAGCTGTCACATGCGGCGATGGATCTTGTGGACGGAGGCCCGTGGATCGCTTTGGGAAAACGGTGACATTGAAATCAAAATGAGTTTTCCGGCAGGATCGATTGCATATGGCTGTTCCTGGTGTTATCTTCATTGCGTTCGTCACATCCAGGCATGCATTCGTCACAGAGAGATTGTTTTTTTTCGTGGAAAAACGGATAATGTAGATGAAATGAGGAAAACCATGGAAATTCTCATCATTGACGACTGCTGTAAAGACCTTCATGCCGCTGCAGAGGCATTTGAAGGTATTGCAAAGGAATATGGTTTCTCAGCAGACTGCACGCTGTGTACAGGCGTAAAGGAAGTCAGCTTCGGGAATGTGTATGACCTGGCGGTCATTGACATTGAACTGAAAGAGACTTCCGGGTTCCATCTTGCACAGATGCTGAAGGAAAGGTTTCCTGATCTGCCGGTCATCTTCTGCACGAACCATAAGGAACTTGTCTTTGAAGCTTTTGCCCTGGATATCTTCTTCTTTGTCCGTAAGGAAAACATGGAAGAGGATGTACGGATGGCTTTGCGGAAGTATCTGAACCATATGCAGAAGAAAACCCGGCGGTTTACGTGTACGGTAAAAGACAGAGTTTACAGTGTCCCCTTCTCATTGATTACCCATGTCAGCGTTTATGGGAACAACCTCAGCGTACATGCCGGGAAGGATTCAATCAATCTGCGCATGACACTGCAGAAATTCCTGCAGGAAGCGCCTGAAGAGTTCGTCCGGGCGTCACGAAGCTGTGCTGTAAATCTGACGTATATCAAAACGATTGACAGGGAAAAACTGGTTCTGAAGGATGGTGAAGTGATCTGGATCGGCCGGTCACAATATGAAAAAGTCAGGGCTGCGTTTCTAAAGGACCTGGCAAGAAGGAATACGTGATGTCAGGAACGGAATGGTCAATATGACTGAAGAAAGGGGTAATGTATATGCCTGCATTCATGATATTCATTCTGATTCAGTCACTGATTCAGACATGCCTTCTGTTTTCCTTGTGTGAAAGGAAATCAAAGAGCGGTTTCTTCTATGCCTTAATGGTATTTGCTGCAATATTCTTACTTGGCTGGCGAATGGAGGAGATAAAGGCATCAGAGGCGGTATACTGCGTGCTGGCGCCGTTATTGGGTTTTCTCTTTCTGACATTTACAGGCAGGTACGGCACCTTCCACAGGCTGTGTCTTTCGGCAATCTATGTTACGGTGCGTACGATCGTCCGTCCGTTTGTGGTTGTATTTCTTGGTTCCATCCTGCTTCTGCAGGCGGACAGTATCCGGCTCTATTCCCTTTATCCTGTCCAGGCTTTTGGGCTCAGGCTTTTTCTGGAAGGTTTGTTCTGCTTTCTGATCGCAAAGACAATCCTGAAACAGAAAACTGTACTGCAGGAAAAGGACTGCATGCTTATCCTGGCAGCGATGGTGACGATGATGGTCATGATGAATGCTCTGGATAATCTGATTTACCGTCATTATTATATCCAGTCTGATGTGACAGTCTGTCTGGTATCCATCGTCGCTTTTGCCGTGATCCTGGTCATTCTGCTTCTCAGGATGCATCGTGATTCAGTCCGCACAACTGCCCTGGAGTACGAGCATCAGCTGATCCAGCAGCAGCTTCAGCAGAGGGATGAGCAGTTTGCCATGCAGGAAGAACTGCAGGTCATCCGCCATGACATTGTGCATATGCTCGGCCTGCTGGCTGCCCAGAATGACGAAGAACTCACAAATGCCAGGATCAGATATACTGAGAAAGCTGCCGGCATGGATCTGCCCATTGCAACAGGCTCGCAGGCAATCAACCTTGTCCTCAATGTCAAACGTGCCGAAGCACGCCGGAGGGGAATTGATTTCAAAACCCAGGTCAGCCTTGATCCTGCCGTAAAGATTGACGACCAGGATGTCTACGTGATCCTGTGCAGCCTTCTGGACAAAGCCATCACTTCCATCGGGCAGGAAAGGAAAATTGAAGTTGTCCTGAATGCGAAGTATCCCTGGTTTTTCTTCCGCGTCAGCAGCAGCTGCGATCAGATGTTTATGGAACCTATGTCATTGGGTCTGCGTACAGTGGACAATATCACACAGCGTCATGAAGGAAATCTGGATGTCGAACTGAAGGATGGGGTGCTGACAGCCTGCGGCAGTCTGGACTGTACATCCTATGAGGGTGAATGAGATGAAGCGGATGATGATAGGCTTAATCACTGCCATGCTTGCCGGCTGCATGCGGATTCCTGAATCTTTGCAGATGCCAAGGAGGAGCCAGGTAAACCTCTTTGGCTATACGTCCAACGAAGCTTTCTGGTGGATTGCGGATGAAGAAATGATTGACAGGTTTTACGCATGCGCTGCCCAGGCAGAATATGTGGACATGGAACTTGAGTTCCTGCCGGAGGAATCACGAGGCGGGATCAATGTATACTGGGCGGATGAACCGGAAGGTTTTTTCGAACCGGACAGAGTAACGGTGTTCTGCTTTATCGGTTTTTATGAAAGGGATGGAACAAGGTATATTGTTCTTCCTGAAACAGGCGTATACACCAGCCCTGATTCTCTTGACGAATGGCTGGCAGACGTTGAACTGCAGCCGTGCGCTTTCGTCATCCCAGCAGGGAAAGATGGTTTTACACCAGAATGAGTATAAGCAAATGCGATGGAGAGAGATATGAAAAGAAATCAGTTCATCAGGCTGGTAAGCTGTTTGTGCATGGTCTTCCTTTCCGCCTGCAGGAAGATCCCGGAAACCCTGCAGCTTCCCACGCGCGACAAGGTCAATGTCATCGGTTTTGCCATTGGCAATGTGTTTATCAGCAAAGCGGATGCGGACAAGGGAAATCTGGTAAGTGATTACTGGATTGTTGTCGATCCGGAAGAGATTGACCGGTTCTATGAAGTCTTCTCAGCCGCCGAGTATGCATCACCTGGGAATACTGCCAATGCGGAGCAGGCCCTTGCGGCAATTCCTGACTGCGTCACTTTTAATCTGGAGTATGTGGAAAATGTTGATGCGGAAACGTATTGGGATTCTGTACCGCCGGACAGGAAGGGCTTGCTGAGTGTGGGGACATATCAGGCAGAAGGCAGGGTCTGTCTGCTGAAGACGGGGGTTGCCAGCTATGAATATACAGATGCCATGCGGGAATGGGTGAAAAACAACACAGTGGATGAAACACTTCACCTGAAGCATATGACATATGAGGTCAATCTGGATACAACGGTCTTTCCCTGATTTTCTTAAGAAGGACTTTGGGAAAACGTCACTGACGATTCAGAGTTCTGTATGATGCAGTGCCTGCCGGCAGAAATCCGGCAGGTTTTCAAATACCTTTCCAATGGATCAGAGTATGCATTGCCTTGATGATTCTGTGTTTGACAGCGGATTATGGAATAGCTGATAATTAACCCATGGCGGAGGATTTATGTATGAAGGACACAGTTTCTCTGGTATTCACAGGGGATATCGGATTTGATAAGTACATGGATGGAAAATGGAATGACGATGAACTGATTTCTGAGGAAGTACTGGAATTCCTGCACAGCGGGGACCATGTCATTGCCAATGTGGAAGGGGCTCTGGTCCGTCAGGAAAAGCAGGAGGGACAGCAGGGCATCAGGCAGCTGGTTCACGCAATGGATCCGGATGCCGTCAGGGTTCTTCAGCGGATGCATGCGGATATCTGGAATCTCTGCAACAACCATATTCTTGATGCCGGTGATGAAGGGGTGCGCAAAACACTGGAAGAGGCTGAAAAGGCCGG
>JAFWCP010000184.1 GCA_017536845.1 Solobacterium sp.
CCTGGCCCGCTCAGGATAATACAAGGCAAGCTCTTCATCCGGAATGTTTTTCACATTCACAACAATTGATGTCTTCTTGACCGGCAGAAACGGATTCAGCGGATGATAAGGAATCAGGCTTTCTATTGATTCCGCAATCCCTTCTTCACCGAAATTGACAGTCAGAATCATCCCCTGCTGTACCTGGTCCTCTGTGTTGAATCCAGCTACATAGTCTTCATCCTCCAGATCCTTGTCTTTACGGTGCCGGGCAATGATATCTGTCCTTTGCCGGCTGTAGAATCCGGACGTTTTTTCAAGCGTCCGGATCGGCATGGATCTGTCATTCTTTGTCTGGGCTTCAATGCCGACCATCATCGCAGTATCACAGCCTGGTATCCTGATGTTGTAGGCAAGATCCAATGTCTTCTCCTTTCTCACAAGCTTACCTTTTGCATTGCGAGTGTTTAGCCTGATAACCGGAGTTGCCGGAACGAGGTTTTCAGGCTTGAGGTCTGCCCCCGGAAACGCCGTGTGATTCATCATGGGCACGACAAGTTCCGGATCTGACATAGCTTCTTTTGATGCCAGATCACTTTTCCTTACCGTTTTCTCATCATCTATCATGTAATCGTTTGTCATATGGCATAAATACCTCCTCCGTCTCCATATTAGGAAAAGTCAAGAGGAGACAGTACATTTCCTGAAAAATCTTAATAAACAAACGAAGAAAAACGCCAAAGTATCTAGTTTTCTTGATACTTTCTGCCGCAACAAGCCATTTTGAGAGACTCGGGTATTTACATTCCAGGATGCCGATTCCATGCCGACGAAAACCCCGAACATTACAGTTCAAAAAAGATGCGTCTTTTCTCTCTAAGATCAAAAGTCCGGGTGTACAGGCAGAAAGAATGCCTGAACTGTTTCCTTTCGGCATCCCGTACACCTTTCCATATACTTCCGAAACCAGACAGATTATACTTTTGCCAGGAGGGATCTTCTATGACTGCTATTCTTATTACCCAGGTGCTGACCATGTTCCTTCTGGCTGCCATCGGCATGATCATGTTCAAAAAGAACAGAATCACCATGGAAGGCAGTAAAACCATCGCCAATCTGCTAATCTTCCTTTCCCTGCCGTCTGTCATCATCCAGGGCTTCCTGGTGGAACGGGATGCCCTGCATATCCAGATGCTGCTGTACAGCATCCTTGCCGCAGTTGCCATGATGGTCATTGCCATCATTGTCTCAAGACTCCTGTTTCACAATGATCCCACCGCCCATTTTGCGGCCGCCTTTTCCAATCCCGGCTTCTTCGGCGTCCCCGTCATCACCGCCATCCTTTCACCTTCCGCCGTCTTCTTCATTGCCCCGTTAATTGCCCTGTTAAACCTGCTGCAGTGGACGTATGGCGTAGGTTTATGGAAGAAAAAAAAAGCAGTCCTGCTTCCATTGGCAGAAGGCTGCTCACAGCACCGTTTATGATCGCCATCCTGATCGGCCTGTTCTTCTTTTTCACCGGCCTGCCCATGCCGGAACTCTTCCGAAAATGCATCTCCTTCCTGGCTGGCCTCAATACCCCTCTTGCCATGTTTGCGGTCGGTGTCTATATGGCCCAGACCGATCTGAAAGCAATGTTCACAAAACCCGTGCTGTACACCGGCTGCTGCTCATCCCGCTCATCAACCTTGCCGTGCTGTGTTGTTTCCTGCCGCCATGCAGGATATGAAACTGGCCTTCCTGATTGCGGCCGCCTGTCCGACCGGCTCCAACATTGCCATGTACGCCCAGCTCTATGACCAGGATTATCTCTATGCTGTGGAAACCGTGGTCATCTCCACACTGTTATGCATTATAAGCATGCCGGCCATCGTCATGCTTGCCAGATGCTCTGGGGTTAACGATATGAAAGGACGGCAGCGCCATCCCTTTTTCATACAATGATTCTAATGAGCATGATCAGCACGGTAAGCACAACCGGTACGGTAACCGTGTCCATCCCGCCTTTGGAAATCAGCTCCGTAAAGGCCGATGCCGGCGCAATGGCCAATGCCGACAGGAAGATCACCGGCAGGGAGAAAAGTGAAAACAGCCATAACGTAAGCAATGCCGTCACAAAGGATACAGCCATATTGGCCAGAAACCCTTCCCTGGTCTTTTTCCCATCCGTCAGCTTCATCTGAATGATGTGCTTCCCGTATTTGCGGCCGATGATGCCGGCTGCCGCATCTCCGAACCCCCAGGTAAAGGAAGCACAGATGCAGGGATACAGCACGCCGCCCAGCCCCCACGAGAGCCCGATTAACAATGCCTGTGACCCAAACAGCAGCAATAAGCTCTCCTTGATTTCCCCGGGATGCTTCTCCACAAACAAATCTCCATACCCCGGCCACTGTTCCGCTAAGGCCAGGATGGGATAGACAATCACTGCGAAAACCACCATGGTCAGGCTTGCCGGCAGCCAGTGTTCAGCATGCAGGCAGACAAAAACGGAAGATGTAAATGCAGCAAGGTGCAGAAGCTTGCGGAAGATATACTTCGGAATGGTGATCACATAATGCAGGACAATCAGGATTGCCGCAAAAGGAAGGATATAAACCAGGTACAGCCGAAAACAGAGCAGGGTTTCATATAACAACGGAACCGAATGGATGAACTCCATATAATGCAGGATGATCATGCACGCCCCCAGTACCGTCAATACCCCGCCGGTTACCAGGCCGACCGTTTTATTGTTGACGCGGTTGGCAAACCTTGCCGAATACAGGGAAAACACCGTTGCCGTGACAATCGCGATAAGCATCATGTGCCATTTCTCCAGAATGATGGCAGGATGGATCAGGATATGACTGACCGAGGCAATCAGGGCGGTAAAGGTCATGATGAAGGTGCTTGTGCCGACGGCCGTCTTGAGCTCCATGCCCAGGAAGGCCGTGAACACGACAAGCATCATCATGCCGCCGCCGGTGCCGACAAACCCGGTCCCAAAGCCGATGGTCAAACCGAAGAACAGAGAGATCAATACCCCTTTCCAGTCCAGCTTCTCCCCTTTGGAAGCTGTTTTGCTTTTTGAAGTATCCGGTTTCACAAGGAAACGGATGCCGATGCAGAAAGTCAGAAACAAGGTAAAGCTCCCTAATACCACATTCCCCGCCAGCCAGGCCGCATAGCTGCCGACCGTGCACATGGTCAGGATGCAGACAAGCATGATCCAGCCCCGCTTCAGGTCAATGTTGCGGTTGCGGATATACACCATGGTGGTCACAGCTGAGCCAAGGATATCAGACGCCAGGGCAATGGCCGTTGCCTGATAGGCACCGGTTTCCCCGGCAAAGGAAGGACAAAGGACAATCAGGATCGGCACCATGACCGTCGCGGCCGACAATCCCGCTAAACCCGTGCCGATGCCGGCCCCGGCTGATGCCAACAGCAGCCAGAAATATTCCATCATAACGCCAGGCTCCTTTCGAAGAAATCAAGAAAGCCATCCGCCACGGCAATGCGGTCAAAGACCAGCGGATCCGTATCATAAAAGTACTGCCCGGTTTCCATATCCACCGAATAACTGTCAATCGGAAAGCCCGGTTTCTTCATCCTGTGCGGTGTATCCGTCACCCGAAACAGCATGGACCATAAAGAAGGATCCTCCGATGCATGGATATGGTTTTCATCCAGAATCAGGCAGACGGCATTGCGGTACTGCGCCGTCAGGCCGTTGTACTTCCTTGAAAGCATGGCAAACCTCTGGCCGATTTGCTCATCCGACAGTTCCCTGCCTTTGTTTCGATGGACAAATACACCCGGCTGCTCATCTTCCGTGCATTCTCTGAAAAACAGCCCGGTGTCACAGGAAAACAGAGGCCTGTGATAGATATTCCAATACGCCTTTGCCTTGATCATGGCATTCTCCAGCATCGTTGTCCCGCTCTCTTCAATATGCGGGTGGGTGTCCGGAAACACAAGGGTGATCCCCAGCGGTGCCAGCCTTCTTGCCATTGCCTGCTGCTTGGCCGGGTTGCCTGTCGCATACATCAATTCCATTGCCGCCTCCTTCTGCAAGAATGATACCTGATAACGAAGACAAATGCACGCTGTTTCCGCTTCTTTCCACACGCAGATTCCGACCACCGCAAACCATGATGCATAAAGCAGAAAAACGTCTTGCCCTGTTGAAAAAAAGGACCCCGTTTCCGGGATCCTGGGTATCATTCGCAATAACTGCTTACATTAAGGACAGGAACATTTCCTTGATGTCTTCGACGGTGACAGGTCTCGGGTTGCCCGGTGTGCAGGCATCCTTGAGAGCGTCAGCACTCAGCGCATCAACATCTTCCATCGGGACAACGCCCTTGAGGCTCATGACGATGCCGACATCCTCACCAAGCTTCCTGACAGCCGCGACAGCCGCTGCTCTTGCTTCTTCCAGAGGCATTGTGTAAGCACCTTCCACATCAAAGGCAGCTGCGATGTCCCTGTACTTCTCACCGGTCACCGGCGCATTGTATGCCATGACAGTCGGCAGCAGGGTAGCGCACGCCTTGCCATGCGGCATGTTGTAGTAAGCACTCAGGGTATGGGCCATGGAGTGGTCAACACCCAGGCCGACGTTGGAGAATCCCATACCGGCAATGTACTGGGCCAGGGCCATTGCCTCTCTGCCGGCCGGTTCGTTCTTGACAGCACCGCGCAGGTTCCTGGCGATCATCTGGATGGCCTTGATATGGAACATGTCAGACAGTTCCCACGCACCGGCAGTGATGTAGCCTTCAATCGCATGGGTCAGAGCATCCATACCTGTAGCAGCAGTTAAGCCGGCCGGCATGGAGTTCATCATTTCCGGATCGACGAAAGCAACAACCGGGATGTCATGGACGTCAACACAGACGAACTTTCTCTTCTTCTCGACATCGGTGATGACATAGTTGATGGTGACTTCAGCAGCTGTGTCGGCAGTTGTCGGAACAGCGAGAATCGGTGTGCAGGGGTTCTTTGTTGCAGCAACGCCTTCCAGGCTTCTGACATCCGCGAATTCCGGGTTGGTGTTGATAACACCGATGGCCTTGGCAGTGTCCATGGAAGAGCCGCCGCCGATGGCAACGATGCAGTCAGCACCGGCTTCCTGGAAAGCCTTGACGCCGGACTGGACGTTTTCAATGGTCGGGTTAGGCTGAATGTTGCTGTAGAGGACATAGGCGATGCCGGCTGCGTCAAGCAGGTCGGTGACTTTGGCTGTTACGCCGAACTTGACCAGGTCGGGGTCAGAAGCGACAAACGCCTTCTTGAAGCCGCGGGCATTGATTTCGGTGACAACTTCTTTGACGGCACCGGCGCCATGATATGATGTTTCGTTTAAGATGAATCTGTTAGCCATATGATTTATTTTCCTCCTGTTGGCATACTCTATTTTACTACACGGAAACATGCCCCGTCATAGAATATTCTCTCCATCTGTTGCGTAAATAGAAACTCAATGATATGCCAGCAGCGTCAGAATGACATAGCCGGCAAGCATGCCGCCGAAGACCAGGATCTGCTTGCCGCGATGCTCGGTCAGCAGGCTGACAAACTCCCTTACCGCCGCATTGGGCCAGAAATACCACTTTGTCTTTGCGCCCATTCCCACTGCCCGCATCTTCACCAGCCGGGCATACGTGCCGCTGCGGAAGACATGGCAGTTGGTGGTGGAAAAGGCTGTTTTTCCATCCGGCCTGATGGCCTGGATTTTCTCCTTTGAATATTTCATGTTCTCATAGGTATTGGTTGACCGGTCTTCTTCCACAATCCGGCTTTCCGCAATCCCGTTTTCCATCAGGTATTTCTTCATGGCAGAACTCTCGGAAACCACTTCATCAGCCCCCTTTCCGCCGGAGGTGATAAACATCACCTCCTTGCCGGTCAGTGCCTTCTGCCTGCCCCCGAATGCCAATGCCCGCTCAATCCTGCCTTTCAGTAACGGTGTCGGCGTTCCGTCGGGCATCAGCCCGCAGCCGAGAATGATGACAAAATCCTTGTCCGGCAGCGGTTCATGCAGCGCGGCAATGGCACCTGCGGCAATGCTGCCGAGAAGCATGCATTCAACGTAAAGGTATCCCCCTGCCGTCAGGTTGAGGAACAGTTCAAACATCCTGTCTGCATGAGGCTTCAGGTCCATCAGATGATGAAAAGGAAAGATGAAGAGATCCCCAGCTGCCAGAAGGAAAGAAAGCAGGATGCCGGCCAGATTGACGAACCGCTTTCCCTCATGCCTGATCAGCAGCAGGTTGGAAGTGCACAGGGCAACGGAAAAGGAAAGGATAAACGGCAGGGAAATCACCATGTAGTTTCTTGCGGAATGCAGCACCGTGCACAGGACTTCATACGCACCGTATTCCTGCGGATCCCTTATCAACATGATGGTGACATACACCTCCATGAAAAAGGCGGAAAGGATGAACAGCGAGAACCCCATATAGTAGATGGTGTTGTACGAATACGGGTTGTACTGGATCTGAGAGAAAAAGGCGATGACCAGCTGCACCAGCACCGCCAGAAGAAAGACATCCACCAGAAGGGAAATGCCCATCGTGTATTTATGCGCTCCATCCTGCACCATCAACAACAGGATCAGGACCACCGCTCCGGCCTGGATCAGGACATTCCAGAGCTTCGGTTTTCTGTCGCGTATGTCAAACTTCATGCCTGTTCCTTATTATATATACGATCGTTGATATCCTGCAGGAAACGCAGCAGGCCTTCCGGATATTCATTCCCATCCAGGCCGGTCTGGCCAAGCCCGATCGTTTTGTTGCAGCCATGATAATCACTGCCGGCCGTGACATACAGCCCGTATTTTTCCGCAAACGCAAGGATTTCATTGCGCAGCTTCTGTGAAAAGCCGGAGTAATACCCTTCCAGCCCCATTAAGCCAAAGACCATCAGCTTCCGGATTCTGGCATCCATGTTTTCACCTGTAATCATCTGGCTGCCGCTTCCGTAGGAAGGATGGGCCAGGACGGGAATCCCCCCGGCCTTCAGAATCCCGGTGATGGCGGTTTCCGGGCGGACATATTCACTGCGATAGTGCAGGCGGTTGAGATAGCGGATCATGGCCTCATCCTTGCTTTCGGCATATCCATATTTCACCATCAGGTTGGCAATATGCGGTTTGCCGGGGTTGTCCTGCGATTCCAGCTCGGCGACATCTTCCGGACGGAAGACAAAACCGTATTCCGTTTCCAGCCGGTCCAGCCGTTTCGTCAGTTTGTTCATCCGGTACTTATGACCCTGTTCCATCACTTTCCGAATGGCATCCGCTTCAGGATCATACCCATACCCGAGAATATGGTAGGAACCTTCTTCATCCCGGCAGGAGAACTCCACACCGGTGATAAATGCCGGATCCCCTGTCTTCAGCTGTCTGGGGACAAGCAGGCTGCATTTATAAGCATCATGGTCGGTCACGGAAAACAGCGTAATGCCCGCTTTCCTGACATTCTTGATAATCTGCAATGGCGAATCCGTCCCATCGGATACCGTCGTATGCATATGCAGATCGATTTTCTGAAACAGCATATCCATAAACGATCACCTGTCAAACAATAATGTATCGTACTTATCAAGTGCCTCCAGCAGCCTTTCCTTCCAGAATTCGATTTCCTGACGTGATTTCTCATTTTCCAGGCCATGGCGGCGGATGGAACTGCGGATCAGCCGGGTATGGCCGATGATGGCCGCCTTGTCGATCACTTCCTGGATCTTCTTTTCATCATCCGTTTCCAGATAGGCTGCCATCGTTTTGTGCCAGAACTCCCTGGCGATGGTATGGTCAAATCCCTGGAACCTCTTAACCTGTTCAAGGTCCAGTTCACTGTAGCCGACAAAGGCATTGAACATGGAGGCCAGTTCAAAGATCGGATGGCCGACCGCCAGCGTGTCCATGTCAATTAACAGCACTTCACCATTCTGCAGTTCAATATTCCCGGTATGGTAATCACCATGGATCATATGATTGTCCTTCGGGACAGCTTCCACCATGGCAATCAGCTTTTTCCCTGCCTCTTCCGGCAGATAATCCAGCATGAATGTAACCCACTTCATCACGGTTTCCTTGATATCCGGCAGCTTCCCTTCCGGCACTTCCGTGCTGTGGATCTTCTTCAGCAGACCGACATATTCCTTTACGCACCAGTCCAGCTTTTCCGGCTCATCAGCCAGGATGCGTGAGAAGGAACGCGCATTCAGCAGTTCAAAGACAGAGCCATAATGCCCGCCGACCTTGACGACATCATACGAGATGGCAGTAGGAATACCAAGGATCAGGGCAAGCCTTGCCACTTCCCGTTCATGCTTGATATCTTCAAGATCCACTTTATCCGTATATACCTTGACAACATTGTCCTTATCGATCCGGTACACGGCGCCGTTGGCACCGCGGCCGATCTCTTCACAGCCTTCCACTGAAATTTCCCGGAACGCTTTCTCCACCGTCATGATTTCCGTAAAGCCGGTCATTTCCAGAATCTCATACACATCCGGAACAACGTTGGTGATTTTCATTTCCGGATAATCTTTCTTGATGTGCAGCAGCACCCGCAGGCCTGCGCTTGAAATATATGCCAGTTCCCGGGCATCCAGCTCCGGTGCAGCGTTTTCCTTATCCGCAAGATGGGCCAGAATTTCCTTTTCCGTTTCCGCCGCGTTGCCGGAATCAATCCGGCCTTTCAATGCAATCTTCACTTTTTCCATCCTTTTTTTCCTCTGTCAGCCAGACGGCATGTTTCAATATATTGTACATGTTTTACGCTTCATCCGGTCTGTGAATTTTATTCTCTTTTCCTTCATTGCACGGTTACCAAAAGAGCCTTATAATACACCCATGCGTATTGTACTGATGATATTTTTCCTGCTGTTTACTGTCATGGTCCGGACCGACGCTTCTGCCGATCTGATTTTCCTGCGGGAAGGCGGGAAGTATTACTGGTATGAAGACAATGTCCGCCAGGGAGTACCGGGAGACCCGAAAAACATCATTGATCCCCTGTTTGGCCTGGAACGGGGACGGGAAATCTATGATCCGGCAAGCAACGCCTGGTACTGGCTGGATGCCTCCCTCAACGGCGCCCGGGCGGAAGCCAAGGAAGTCTGGATGCCCTACATCTACCAGAATGAAGAAACACCGAGTGAAGGCAAATGGGTCAGGTATGACGAAAAAGGCAGGATGGTCAAAGGCTGGTACCTCAATGCAGAAGGAAGGTATTATTATGACCCCGTTACCGGCGGCATGGTCAAAGGCACGGCCTGGATTGTTGACCGGGCATATCACTTTGATGAAACAACCGGTATTCTGGATGACAGCCAGGGGGAATATGACGACCTGCTCAATAACCGCTTTGTCTATCTCAACCATCTGGATTCCCTGACCAACAGCACCCTGAATGCCTATCTTGCGGACGTGAATGACAGGCTGAAGAAAAACGGGCAGTCACTTGCGGCCAACAGCGACATGGACAAGGTGAAGGCTGTCTTAACCGGCATGTATGTATTTGAATATACCGAAGACGGCGATACCATCCTTGACCTGGCAAGATCAGGACAGGGCAGCTCCCTTGCCTTTTCCTCCTTCGTCCATTCTGTCTTAACCAAGATGGGTGTACGTGACATCTTTTTCAGCAAGGCCCTGCCGGTCTTTGACGACGGGACGTATTATCCCCAGGGCTACCGCACCGTCATCGCCCGCATCGGGGAAAACTGGTATGAACTCGACGGCGTCCTGGCAGCGTATGAATCCGCCCATTACGGCATTGCCCTGCCCCAGGCCATCTCCGATGACTACGCCATGTACCTGCTTGGCCGATAACCGCATTTCCGCCAAAGGAAATGCTTTTCTTTTTCTGTCAAAGGACCACTTTCTATGCGATAATATGAATAAATTAAAAAGGAGAAAGATCATTATGGAATTAAGAAAAGACTTCCTGTGGGGCGGCGCAACAGCGGCGAACCAGTATGAAGGCGGCTATCTTGAAGGCGGCAAGGGATTGAGCATTGCCGACGTGGAAAGAGGTGCCAGACACGGCATGAAACGCCAGATTGACCCGGAGATCCTGCCCGGAGTCTTCTACCCCAGCCATGAAGCAACCGACTTCTACCATCATTACAAAGAAGACATTGCCCTGTTTGCGGAAATGGGCTTCAAGTGCTTCCGGATGTCCATCGGCTGGACAAGAATCTTCCCCCGCGGTGATGAAGAAGAGCCCAATGAAGAAGGCCTGAAGTTCTATGACGCCGTATTTGATGAACTGCTCAAATACAACATTGAACCGGTCGTCACCATTTCCCACTATGAAACACCGCTGACCCTGGTCAGGGAATACGGCTCCTGGCGCAATCGGAAGCTGGTTGACTTCTTTGCCCGCTATGCGGAAACGATCTTCCGCCGTTACAAAGGCAAGGTAAAGTACTGGATGACCTTCAACGAAATCAACGCCACCATGATCCTGGGCCGCAACCCGTACCATCAGGCCGGCATCATCTTCGAAGAAGGCGAAGACCAGGGCAAGACCATCGTCCAGGCCAGCCACCATATGTTTGTCGCTTCGGCCAAGGCAGTCCTCATCGGCCATGAAGTGGATCCTGACAACAAGATCGGATGCATGCTGCTGGTGCCGCAGTGCTATGCGGCGACATGCGCACCGGAAGACCAGGTTGCCGCAAGAGACAAGCTGTTAAGCCTGTACTACTATGGCGATGCCCACATCCGCGGCTACTATTCCAACACCTGCACGGCAATGTGGAAGAAGCTCGGGGCAGAGCCGGATATCGAATGTAAAGATCTCGACATCATGGCAAGAGGCAAGGTTGACTACCTCGGCTTCAGCTATTACTTCTCCTCCATCGAGAGTGCAAAACCCCTGGAACAGGTCGAAGGCAATGTCATCATGGGCGGCAAGAACCCGTATCTCAAGATGACGGACTGGAGCTGGCAGATTGACCCGGTAGGCTTAAGAGTCACCCTGAACATGCTGTATGACAGATATCAGATTCCTCTGTTCATTGTCGAAAACGGCATGGGCGCCCGTGATACCGTTGAAGCAGACGGCTCCATCCATGACCCGTACCGCATTGATTATCTGAAACAGCACATTGAGGAAATGATCAAGGCTGTTGAAATTGATGATGTGGACCTGATGGGCTATACTCCCTGGGGCTGCATTGACGTCGTCTCCGCCGGCACCGGTGAGATGCGGAAGCGTTATGGCTTCATCTATGTTGACCGTCATGACGATGATACAGGCGACTTCCACAGAGCCCGTAAGGATTCCTTCTTCTGGTACAAGAAGGTCATCGCTTCCAACGGGAAAGAGCTGTAATGGAAAGGCCGTTTCCGGAATTTACTGAAACGGTCTTTTATACTGGTCTGGATTCTCATCTGTTCAGCCTTTGTATTGTCTGGAAATCAGCCTTTTCAATCACTGATCTGCTGTTCTCTATCTTCAAAAAGGACATAACAACAGATGATCGACGATAATTCGTTGTTTTCTCTGATTTTCTGTTTCATCAGTCGCTTTTTTTCGTTCCTGCTGTCTTTCAGCGATTCCTGAATCGTCACTTTACAGCATGACTGCTGATCTGTACTGCTATCAGGTCAACATGAAGCAGAAATCATTTCACGATATACTGCGGAGTAAGTATTCGAGCAGGATGATCCAGCCATGAACAGGAATCATCATCTTTCCCGTAAATGAGCATGAACATCATGGTCTAACCTCCAGATGAACAGACCATCCCTTCAACAATCGATGCATACCAGCACGAAAAGCGGTTTGATGAAAGCTTCAACCGGGTGTAAAAGAATTCTATAACACGCTGAGTGATGAACCCAAGGAAAATCAATTCCTTCCAGGCATGGAGGAATTGCGTAAACTGCCGAAGGGCCAGCAGATTGAGCTGCATCAGCACGATCTTTTTCTTCTGTGTCCTCAGCAATCCCCCAAAGAAAATATCACATCAATATTGCATTCCCAATACACTGCAGGTATGATGGATGCATAGAATGATGTGCTGATATGTATTTCGAAATTGAGAAAAACATTTACGACCGCATGCTTGGGGTAGTTCCCGTACCTCCGGAAACAGGAGGAATTATCGGCGGCAGAAATATGCGAATTTCTATGATTGTGGTGGAAGAACCGCGAGGCGACTATACATATACACCAGATGTGAGTTTTCTCAACAGCATCATTGCCCAATGGGGTGAACAGGGAATCTCCTTTTATGGGATATTCCATTCCCATTCATACCAGGCAGGCTCGTTAAGCAAGGCTGATGGCAGATACATTGAGACCATCATGAAAGCCATGCCGGAGACAGTCAATGCCCTGTTGTTTCCGTTAGTACTGCCGGGCAGGAAAATCATTCCGTATCTTGCAAAACGGGTTGGCAGTGAAGTGGTCATTGAAGAAAGCGAATTCGTCCTGGTTGAGCAGGAAACATCATTCAGAACAGGAGTGTGTAATCATGGAAAAGAAAGAACTGAACAAGATTGAAATTCCGGAAGGAAAGTTCTGCGGCAAAGGCTGCCTGGATAATTGTTATTACTATAAGGATCAGCCAAAATTCAGGTGCGAGGCCAGAGGTGAAATCATTCATTGGCCGATTGATAACTGCCCGTATTATAAGGAAAAATAACGGGATCTCCACCCACTGCCGCAGTTGATACTGCGTGATGTGCAGGCTCTTCAAATCCGGTCTTTCCTTCAGTTATGAAAGAATTGTTCCTCTGCCTGCACATGACATAATCACAAAACGAATGGCTTCCGTACGGGAGCCTTTTTGAATATTTATCCAGCATGCTGGATAAATTTACGATTCCGCGCCGAAACGAAGGGGCAGACAGAACAGGATAAATCATGCTTTTCAAGGGGAAACGGAAGTTGACGGCTTTGAAGGTTCTATACTGTTAAATTTAGGAAAAGAGTTCAAGCAGACTCCTGTCAGGTTCCACAGGTATGTTAAGATGTCCGATTATTCATATTCCGAATCCAATATTCTTCCAATCCGATATGTCGGGGCTTACACACATTTGCGAGGCAGCATAATAAACGAAATCGTCCGCAATGAAGAATATAAGAACATCTGCGTCATGATGCTGAAACTGTTTGACAAAGGAATCAGTGACATTCTGACCCTGCCAGGTGATATCGGTTATCACACGGTAAGTTATCTCAGACATGACAGATTGGGGTATATGCCCCTCTCTACATATGGCGACGGTGTAAAAAGAGCTCTTGTCCTTGCCAACGAGATTGCCGGTGCACGCGGCGGAATACTGCTTATCGATGAAATAGAAACTTCTATTCACAAGCAGTACCATGATGATATATTCAGGTTCGTAACCAAGGCGTGCCTGCAATACAACGTGCAGCTTTTCATTACCACGCACAGCCTGGAAGCAGTGGATGGAATCCTGAAGACACAGGATTATGACAAATCGCCAGACAATGACAGCATCAATGTAATCACGCTTCGGAAGGAAGGCAATAAGACACTGTCTCGCTCCCTGAGTGGTGCTGAGGTTTACAAGAACCGTGTGGACTTTGGATTTGACGTGCGCTTATGAATCGCGGAATTCTCTATAAGAGAAGCACGGATGCCGGTATTCTTACCATTCATATAAAACCGTATCTATGCTATTCCGGCATTGTTTTCACTCCGGCCAATATGCTCGCGAACACCAGAAGCACAGCTGAATCAGTGCAAATCATCTTCATGACTCATATGAAAGGATTTGATCAATTGCTGACGACGAGACCGGAAGTCTTCCGGAGGAACCTGTCAGCGGTATGGAAAAGGACCTGCATTATGACCGGTCTCAGTTTGAAGTGTTCAATTCTCCAACCAGATTCATACATATGCAGTCAGACAGCCTTGACAGGAATACGAAATCATAATTGCCAAAGTGACATTTTCACGTAATTGTGGAACAACACGATACGTTAAAATCGGATTGCTGCAATGTACAGCAATCCGATTTTTCAGCCAGCCCTTCCGAGAGATGCCCATCTCATTTTCAGGAGAACTTTCTTATGAGCATCCGTCGCTGAACTCCGGCGGCGTATTCAACATTAACGGGGACGAACGATGTATTCCCTGATCGTTCCGTCTTCATTGCAGGTCGCTGCGCCGATGCACGGAATATGCAGCCCGGCCAGCTCAACATCGTATTCCATGGAATTCGGATTGAGCTTTACGATCTTTGCTTCAACCTTGTATGTCTCAAAAACACCCTTGAAAGCAGCTCTGACTTCCTCTTTGCCATGAGCGACAACATCAGGAAAGCCCATCGGCCGGGCACCGCCGTCAACGAAGTCACATTCATCGGCATACAGTATGGCAACCTGGTCGGCATCACCGGAATTCAATGCCGCAACATACTTTTCAAGAACTTCGCTTACCTTCATGGTCAGATCTCCATTGCTGTGCGGTAACCCTTATAGATCGCCCACTTGGCATCCTTAACGGCATCGGCATCACCGATGACATATACCTTCTCGGCAAGGCCTTCCGTCTCAAACGGCACATACGGCCTGGAGCCAAGCGCAAGGATCACGGTATCGAAACCGTCGAGGGTAATCTGTCTGCCGTCTGTTTCCGCAATGACACCGCCCGGGATGAATTCCAGTACCTTTGTATTTGTATGGACTTCGATCTCTTCTTCCTTGATCCTCTTCAGCATCGCGTTTCTGACCGTCAGATACAGGGTCGGCACGATTTCCGGCAGCATTTCTACGATTGCCACTCTGGAGCAGTAGTCAGTTGCGTATTCTGCTGTTTCAGCACCGACTTCACCGCCGCCGATGATCAGGGCACTCTTCTGCAGGACAGGTGTTCCCAGCAGGACATCATTGGCCAGGACAACGCCGGTTTCCTTCAGTCCCTTGATATTCGGCACCAGCGGCTTCGCGCCGGTTGCCATGACGACGACATCCGGATTGAGTTCCTTGATGATTTCCGGCGTAGCTTCGGTATTCCATTTCATGTCAACGCCGTTCTTTTCGCACATGTGCAGCATGTAACGGATTTCGCGGGTAAGCGGCTGCTTGAACGGAGGATAGGCACCGATTCTCAGCTGGCCGCCGGCCTGCAGCTTGTCATTCTTTTCAAGCAATGTGACATCATGGCCGCGGAATGCAGACATCCAGGCAGCCGTCAGACCGGCCGGGCCGGCACCGACGACGACAACCTTCTTCGGCGCATCTGTCTTTGTGAGCATTCTGTCAGCTCTGTGGCTGGACTGCGGGTTGTACATACAGCCGACACCCCAGTCACCCGGCATCAGGTTCTCAGGATAGTTGAATTCCATGCATCTCTGTGTGCAGCCGATGCAGGGGATGATGTCCTCAACGGCACCGCCGACAGCCTTGTTCGGGAATGCCGGGTCCGCAATGGACTGGCGGCCGAGGGATACGGCATCACAGTCACCACGGCGGATTGCTGTTTCAATGGTCCAAGGATCATGGAACAGGCCAACGGAGATGACCGGAATATCAACAGCTTCCTTGATCCTTCTGGCACTGGCGAGGTTCCATCCAGAAGGCCATGCGGTCGGCGGAACGATGGTTTCCCATGTTTCATAGGTACCTGCAGAAATATGCAGGGCATCATAGCCGTATTCTTCCAGCATTGCCGCATAGACAATGGTCTCTTCCATTTCCAGGCCGCCGATTCTGTTTTCTCTTGAAGACAGACGGGCAGTGACCGCAAAGTCCTGGCCGCAGGCTTTCTTGATGCCTTCGCAGACCAGTTTCATGAAGTATGCTCTGCCTTCCACGCCGCCGCCGAATTCATCAACACGCTTGTTGGAACGCGGGGACAGGAACTGGCCGCCCATAAAGCCATGGGAGGCATGGATTTCAACACCGTCAAAGCCGGCTTTCTGCATTCTCACAGCTGCATCCACATAATGCTGGATGAGGTCATAGACTTCCTGTGTTGTGAATTCATGCGGTGTTTCACGGTTGGTCGGGCACGGTACGGATGACGGTGCGACAACCTTGCCTGCCAGCGGGGAGACGGTTTCACGGCCGGCATGATGCAGCTGGACGATGGTCTTGGCGCCGTTTTCATGAATGACGCTGGCCAGCTTTGTCATGCCCGGGATGCACTCATCGGTCCAGCCGGCAGGTTCGCAGGGCATGCCGACACCGGTCGGTTCAACAGCGGTGATTTCAATGATGACAAGGCCGAAACCGCCGGCAGCACGTGCTCCATAATAGTCAAGCGTCGGCTGATAGACAAAGCCTTTCTGGTCAAAGACGCCGGAATCCATTGCCGGAACGATCAGACGGTTCTTGATGTCAACGCTCCCGATTCTGTACGGGGAAAAAGTCTTGTTAAAACGCATGATATTGTCCTCCTGCACTTTCGTGCTTCTTTGACTGTATTCTAGCATACAGTTTCCTTCATGTGCATAGGTGAAGCAGGAATCATCCACCCGCAAAGCATATAATTCCTGTAAGAAAACTCTATTGTCCGAAAAGAAAATGTAATATCTTTCAGACTTTTGAATATATCCCGCAGACAGCGCCGAAAGAAAACAGCAGTCATCCTGCCAAGACGGATAAAGGAATGAAAAAAGGCTTCCTCAGCCGGGAAGGAGGATCCGGCTGAAGAAGCGTGGGGTTATCTGATTCTGTTTCCGTTGAAGATGTCGCGGACAGCGATGTAGGTATCCAATGATCTTCGGCCCAGCCAGGCAAGGGTATCCTTGACCGATTCTGTCTTATCGCAAAGCGTGACGATCAATGCTTCTTTGGAATCCGGCATGTCCTTGGACATCGGCCACATGTGGGAACGGATCATGTCGGCAGTCTCTTCATCAATCTCACCGAGCACTTCCTTTACCGCTTCCACCGATTCTTCCGGATGTTCCATGCATGTTTCATACTGGGAATCATATTTCTCATCTCTGCCCACCATGCCAAGATCATGGCATAAGGATGCAAGGACAACCTTGTCCTTATCGGTATGGATGCCGTGTTTTTCCAGCAGGTCGCATACCTTCATGGCGCTTCTTGCAACATCGGCAGAGTGTGCCGCTACTGTCGTATCTCTGTGATGCGGCTGGTGCTTTGCCTTTTCAAATATATCTGAATGCAGAATTCTGTCTGTATCTTCTGAAATGTTCACATCCGAGATCTTTCTCATTCGCTCACCTCCGTTATGAGTATAGCACAAATGAAATAAGGTCTTTTTTAGAATTTCTTTATGATTCCGTGTTTGACTTGTGAAAGAAGACGTGGTATTTCTTTGTGCCGGAGGTATTTATGACATTAACCGGCTCATCCTTCTGGTATGACTGGGAGGTTATACTGATGACATGGCTGCAGAGAATCCTTCCTTCAGCCGTGATTCAGATCATATCGCAGTTCTCCTTATTTGGGGAAGAAGTCTTCCTGATTGCCCTGCTGGGCTTTCTTTACTGGACGTATGACAAACAGCTGGCCAGGAAGGCCGGCATCTGCATCCTTGCCGCCTGCATCTGGAACCCGATGCTCAAAAACATCGCCGTCAGAAGAAGGCCCTACATGGACCATGAAGGCATTCAGCTGCACCGCCTGATCAAAAAGAATGCCGATCCGATGGACGTTGTATCCCAGGGGTATTCCTTCCCCAGCGGCCATTCCACGGTTTCATCCAGCGTCTTTTCTTCCCTGGCGTATTACAGCCGCCATCGAGTGGTCACCATCCTGTCCTTTGTTATCCCATTGCTGGTGGGGGTCTCCCGGGTTGTTGTCGGCGCCCATTATCCCACCGATGTCATCGCCGGACTGGCCTTAGGCTACGGAAGCGTTCTGCTGGTTGCATATATGCAGGAAACAATCAAAGACCGGCGGATCTTCCTGGCCATCCTGACCGTGTCCTTCCTGCCCGGTTTCTTCTATTGCCGCAGCGAAGATTTCTTCACCATTGCCGGCATCTTCTTCGGCTTCCTGTTTGCCAACCCTCTGGAAGAGAAATACATCCGCTTTGAAATGACCAGAAACCCCGTCAACATTGCCATCAGGATCCTCGGCGGTGCGGCGGCGTTCTATCTCCTGAATGCCATCCTGAAAATGCCATTCTCGTATGCGTTCCTGCATGACGGTTCAACGCTTTCCCTGCTGGTCAGGTTTCTCCGCTATTTCCTGATTTCATTGTTTGACTTTGTTGTTTATCCCCTGTCCTTCAGATATCTTGACCGGCTGACGGCAGAACAGCATGGATAAAGGCATCGGATGCCTTTTCTATATCACATTGACAATGATGCCGCTCAGGAATGAGAATGCCATCACAAACAGCAGGTACAAAGCAAATCCTGACCAGCCCATGGCGATTTTCAAAGCGCCAAGGTTGGTGATCTTTGTGGCCGGCCCGGTGATCATGAAGGCTGCTGCCGACCCAAGGCTCATGCCTTCAGCCAGCCATCCCTGCAGCAAGGGGATTGTCCCGCCCCCGCAGGCATAGAGAGGGACACCGATGGTGGCTGCCATCAATACGCCCCATGCCTGATTATCCCCGAACAGACGTACCATCACATCCTGGGATACATAGCGCTGAAACAGTGCCGATAATACAATGCCGGACAGGAAATAGCCGCCTGTCGCTTTCAGGTTCCGGCCGAAATTCAGCAGATAACGGACCAGCAGGTTCGGATGCGTATCACGGCTGCCCCGCACTTCAAAGCCTTCAAAACTGAAGAATTCTTTTTCCCCGCAGAAAAAGAATACCGCCAGCCCCGCCGCGCAGCCGCACAGGAAACATGTCACAATCCGGACTGCCAGTGCCTTTGTGCCAAGGGCCGCACTGTAGATGATGAGC
>JAFWCP010000023.1 GCA_017536845.1 Solobacterium sp.
CCTTTTTCAAAGACACCGACCATGGCAAAATTGCCGGGAATGCCGCCGATCGGTTCGGTGATAATCCCGCCGCCTTCATCACAGACAAGATACGGCCTGACGCCTCTGCGCGAGAGTTCGGCAACGATCTTCGGACAGCCGTCGCCGGCCCATTCTTCCGTGCACGAAGAAGAAAGATAGATGTCCTGCGGCGGGACAACGCCCTCTGCCAGCAGTTCTTCCACAGCCTGGAAGAAACCGAAGACAGAACATTTGGTATCGGAAGCACCACGGCCCCAGACTTTCCCGTCCGCAATATCACCGGCAAACGGTTCGTGCAGCCAGGTGCCTTCCGCCGGGACAACATCCTGATGGCTCATCAGCACAATCGGCTTATCATGTCTTTCACCTTTCCAGAAATACAGGAGGTTGCCGTCGATATCGGTTTTTTCCAGATGGGTATGGACAAGCGGGAACAGCTGTTCCAGCAGTTTATGGAAAGCTTCAAAACGTTCCGGGTCACGGACATTGTCATGGGAAGTCGTATCACATTTCAGCATCTCTGCCAGGATTTCCGCATAGGCACGGGCCCGATCATTTTCCTCAGGCGCTTTGTATCCGGAGGTTTCTGACGGCATGAGCAAGGTGCGTATGACGGCGGTCAACAGCAATAACAGAAGCACGGCCAGGACCACGAGCAGGATCATTCCGATAGTCTTCATTTCTGTGCCCCTTTCTTACGCCGCATGAACCAAGCCAGGCCGATCGAAACGGCACCGGAAGGAAGGATCATGATGCTGGTCTGGGAAATAAGCGAAGGCACAAAGGTGAATAACAGGGTCATGATGATGAGCGGAACCATTGCCAGCCTGATGTTCCGGCGGTAGTACTGGAAAGCCATGGCGCCGAAGAGGGCCGGCACGACATTGGCAAAGGCCGGCTGGAGCGCTTCACTCTGCAGGATCGGCTGCAGCGGCACCATCAGCAGTACGCCCAGTGCAAGAACCGTGATCGTCGTCAGGGAGGAGGCCGCAATGGACAGGGTTGAGATGATCTCGTTTTCCGGGGTTCCGGTATGGGTCCCGGCAATTTCACGGGCATTCATGACGCAGGGGATCTTCATGTTGATGAGGTTGCCGGTAATAAAGGCAAGATAGCCGCCGCCGGCGCCGAGCATCGGCGTATAGACAAGAAATTCCACAACGCTGGATACCGTCCAGATGATACCGACCGACAGGAAGCCTTTGGCGGCTGCGGGAAGGTTCGGCATGGCGCCAAGCAGGGAACCGATCACAAACGGCGCCCCGACAAGAAGCAGCAGTGTGACGGCGGAAGCGGTACGGCCGATCACATGGGTCGTACGGTCATAAGTTTCCAGATAGTTCTGATCCATGGGTTACCTCCTAAAGCAGGATGGCTGCAAGCATTCCGGCAAGCATGCTGCAGGCGATGGAGAAGCTTTCCAGCCATACCATCTTCTTTTTCTCCGCAAGATAAAGAAAGCCCGACATGCACAGGGCAGATACTGCCGCAACAATGATCGGGGTCAGGTCTCCCCGAAAGCTGAAGATGCCTTCGCCGGAAACAAAACCGCCGATATAACTGCCGATATAGGCGGATACCAGCCCGATAAACATGGCTGCCATGGCCGCATCGCCAAAGCTGTTCTGACTGCCGGCTTTCTGTTCCTTCCGGCTGCCGGACAGTTTCTTCAGATAGCCTTTGTTAAAGAAAAAAGACAGGATCATGCCCCACATGATGCATACGCTCATCAGCAGCATAATGGTAGAGAACGCTTCCGGCGTCATTTCCGCCGCGCTGAGGGCGGACAGCCCGACCTGTTCCGCGGCTGCCTGGGCAACCTGGGTTTCGTAATGGAGGGCGCCGATGACGGAAAGCCGCAGCCATGGCCATGGTGTGCCAAGACTGCCTGACAGGGCAATGACGCCGAGAAGAATGCCGATGCTCGGCAGGATGGAAAAGGTGACGCTGGATGTCAGGGCACGCTTCAGCTTTGCCGGATCCATGCCGATGGCAATGCCTGCCCGATAGGCCCGGATCATGAAAACGATGCATACAGCTGCCACAAAAGCAACGATACCGCCGCAGATCAGATACAGCGGGGCACTGTTTAACTGTGCAATCATAGAATACTCCTCTCTTCTTCAGAATCTCTGCAACCATTATAATCCCTGCCTGTATGTTTCATGAATGCAGTCTTATGACGGTTGGCAGAGATAGAAGAAGATTCCGGGCCTGAATCACTCTGCGGCAATTCCGTGCCTGGGAAGCACTTTCGTTTTCCGTAACAGATCATTGATTCCTGCAATGAACTGCAGTGAACTGATGCATCAATGAAGGCAATGAAAATGTGAATCGCTTAATGCATGAATTTCGCATCAAAGTGCATCAGAATGACATTTCTGTATATGATCTGATGATATAATACAATATACAGACGGATCAAAGGAAACAGATATATCATTGTCTGTTCTCAAGGGGTGTGATCCGCGTTTCAGCATTTCCGGAGCTTTGCTCCAATCATGGAAGTTTCATGGTATTACAAGGTCCTTCAGGCCTGCAAAGGCAATCATTTCACATCAGAAAGAGGAAAAGTATGAATTGGTTAAAGAAAGTACTTGCAGCTTCTTTTGCGCTGGCGATGACAGTTACGACAATGCCCAAGGCAGTCATTGCGGAAGAAGCTCCTTCAACCGGCGTCACGATTACGGAGAATACAGATTATCCCGACAGTGATGCAGAGTATCAGGTCACCTTCAGGTATGCAGCACCGGAAGGCACACAGAGCGTCAGCCTGATCGGCGGTTTCACATTCTATACCGCTGACCAGGAAGCTGCGTATGCGGCCGGTGAAGCAATCACCTACACAACACCGTATGAGTATAAGAAAGGCATGTTCCCGACCGGGTATGCGGTATCGGAATACAACTACGCACCGTTCCCGATGGAGAAGAATGCGGATGGAATTTATGAGATCACCATGCCGCTGCCCGGATTCGAGTATTTCTACGATTTCCAGGTAACGGATGCCGAAGGCAAGGTTTCCACCGTCAAAGACCCGACCAACCTTCCGTTTGTCAACAACGGCAAGGATGCCGGCCACTCCCTGCTCTGGGTAGGCGATGGTGAACACTGCGTTGAAGGCCAGGAATATGTCTATCCGCGTACGGACGGCAAGACCGGTGAAGTCACCTACATCGACTATGAAGATGTCAACGGCAACACCCAGACCATCGGCGTCTACACCCCGTATGGCTATGACGCTTCCAAAACGTACAAGACAATGTATATCTGCCATGGCGGCGGCGGCAACGAAGTGGAATGGTTCCACATCGGCGCTGCAGCAAACATCTTCGATAACCTGATCGCGGAAGGCGAAGTCGAACCGACCGTTGTCGTTTCGATGAACAACACCGTCTACAACTTCGAAAGAGGCCCGTCGGTCCAGAACATCATCGAAAAGATCATCCCGCTGGTAGAATCCAGGTTCTCGGTATCCAAGGATGCCAAGGACAGGGCAATCGGCGGCCTGTCCTCCGGTGCTTCCGTCACCTGCCAGGCCCTGCTTTACAATGTTGACGAATTCAATTACTACGGCATCTGGTCCCCTTCCAGAACCCTTGATTTCGTAAACAACACACTGACCGATGAAATGAAGGAAGGCTTCCTGAAGCCTGCCAACATCTACGTCTCCGTCGGCATCTTCGACAGCGCTGTCAGAAGAAATGTCAACATGCAGATTGACGATGTGCTCAATGAAGTCGGCGCCAACCATGAGTTCTTCTGGAAGAACGGTGCCCATGACTGGGGTGTCTGGAGAAACCAGCTGTCCCAGTTCGCCAAGGATTATCTGTGGGAAGATGTGGAAATGCCGGTTCCGGGCGTTGTCATCGAAGAAAATACGGATTATCCCGAATCGGATGCACCATACCAGGTCACCTTCACCTACAAGACAGACAGAGATGTCGCCAGCGTCGGCCTTGTCGGCAACTGGTCGTTCTATACCGAAGACCAGGTGGCAACCCTGCAGGGCGGCACTGACATCGACTACTACACACCGTATGAATACAAGGAAGGCATGTTCAATACCGGCTACACCGTTGCCGTCAAGGGCGGCGGCTATGCCCCGATTGAAATGAAGAAACTCGGCAGCGGCTACTTCACAGTCACTGTTCCTCTGCCTGGCTTTGAGTATTTCTACGGCTATGCGGAAAACGGCGATCTTGGCGCCATTAAGAAAGACCCGACCAACATGCCGTTTGCCAATGACGGTTCCGATTCCGGCTGGTCTTTGATCTGGGTAGGCGACAAGGACAACTGCCTGGAAGGCCAGGAATACATCTATCCGAGAAATTACAAGAAGGGTACGGTTGAATTCAAGGAATACACAGCCGTTGACGGAACAACCCAGCCTTACGGCATCTACCTGCCGTATGACTATGACCCTGCCAATACGTATAAGGTCCTCTACCTGTCCCATGGCGGCGGCGGCAACGAAGTTGAATGGATGTTCATCGGCGCTGCAGCAAACATCTTCGACAACCTGATTGCCGAAGGTGAACTGGAATCCTCAGTCATCGTCACAATGGACAACACCTACTTCGGCTGGGATCCGGAAAAGATGAATGACAACTCCGTCAACTGCCTGATTCCGGCAGTGGAAGCAGAGTACAGCGTTGCCAGGGATAAGGCAGGCCGTGCCTTTGCGGGTCTGTCCATGGGCGGCTATACCACGGTTTCCGAACTGGTCAAGGCTTCCGATACCTTCCAGTACTACGGCATCTTCTCGCCGAACTTCCGTGCTGTCGATGCCCTTAAGGGTGCAACCGAAGAACAGCTTGCAGCACTGAAGGACAACTACTATTACCAGGCCTGCGGCTCAGTCGATAACGGCATGGGCAATCAGGACAGATACGGTACGGTTGCCTTTGTGGATGAAACCCTGAAGCAGTACAGCGACAATGTCGTTACCGAATGGAAGAACGGTGCCCATGACTGGGGTATCTGGAGAGCATCCCTGACCACCTTCGCGAAGGATTATCTCTGGAAGGATACCGTCGTCACGCCGGGCGTTGTGATTGAAGAAAATACCGATTATCCTGACAGTGATGCCAGCTACCAGGTGACCTTCACCTATAAGGCATCCTCGACTGATGTCAAGTCTGTCAGCCTCGTCGGCAACTGGACATTCTACACCGAAGACCAGGTTGATATCCTGATCGGCGGCACGGACATTGATTACACCCTGCCTTATGACTATAAGGAAGGCATGTTCAACACCGGCTATGCCGTAGGCGTCAAGGGTGCGGGTTATGCACCGATCGAGATGGAAAATCTCGGCTACGGCTACTTCAGAGTGACCCTGCCTCTGCCGGGCAATGAATATTTCTATGGCTTTGCGGAAGACGGCAACCTCGGTGCCATCAAGAAAGACCCGACCAACATGCCGTTTGCCAACGACGGTTCCGATTCCGGCTGGTCCCTGATCTGGGTCGGCAACGGTGAAGACTGTCTGGAAGGCCAGGAATACATCTACGCAAGGGATGACGAGCAGGTCGGCACGATTGCCTTTGAAACCTACACGGCGGTTGACGGTACGGAACAGCCTTACGGCATCTATCTGCCTTACGGCTATGATGAGGCCAATGAATACCCTGTCCTCTACCTGTCTCATGGCGGCGGCGGCAACGAAGTTGAGTGGATGTTCATCGGTTCGGCCAAGAACATCTTCGACAACCTGATTGCGGCAGGCGAAGTGGATCCGACCATTGTCGTCACAATGGACAACACCTACTTCGGCTGGGATATGGAAAAGATTTCCGACAACATGCGGAATTACCTGATTCCGGCGATTGAAGGCAAGTACAGCACGAAGAAGGACAAGGACGGCAGAGCGTTTGCCGGTCTGTCCCAGGGCGGCTATACAACAACCAGCGAACTCGTGAAGTCACCTGACCTGTACAGATACTTCGGCATCTTCTCATCCAACTACAGGGCGAAGGATCTGATCCTTGAACAGGCAACAGAAGAAGAACTGCTTGCGCTTAAGGACAATATCTATTATCAGTCCTGCGGCTGGGTAGACAACGGCAACGGTTCTCAGGATCGTCGCGGTACGATCGCCTACATCGAAGAAACCCTGAAGAAGTACAGTGACAACTATCACTTTGACTGGAAGAAGGGCGCTCATGACTGGGCCGTCTGGAGAGCTCAGCTGACAACCCTTGCCAAGGATTATCTGTGGAAAGGCACACCGGAAGCAGGTGTTGTCATTGAAGAAAATACTGATTTCCCGGAAGTTGAAACAGACTACCAGGCTACCTTCACTTTCGTAGCGGATGAAGACTATGAAAAGGTTGAACTCATCGGTAATTTCCAGTTCTATGACGAAGAAGGTATCAAGGCATATGAACTTGGCGGAACACCTGTCTGCCACGCACCGACAGAGTACAAGCCGGGCATGATCAATACTGGTTATGATGTTGCCACGATGACAAACATGCCGATCGAAATGAAGAAAGCAGATAATGTGTATACCATTACCCTGCCGTTACCGGCGACGGAATACTGCTATGCATTCCAGGCTGTAAAGGCAGATGGCACAACAGAGAAGATCCTGGATCCGACGAATCTGCCGTATACTATCAACGGTTCCAACTGCAGATGGTCTTTGATCTATGTTGGTTCTGCGGATGACTGCCTGCCGGGCCAGGAATACATCTATCCGCGTACAGATGAAAAGACAGGCACCTGGGAGTATGTAGAATACACGACGAACTGGGATGCCCAGGACGTGCTGTATGTCTATCTGCCTTATGGCTATGATGAGACTAAGGAATATAAGACACTGTATCTCAACGGTTCTGAATATGAATGGCCGTTCATCGGTGCTGCCAACAACATCTTCGACAACCTGATTGCTGAGGGACTGCTGGAACCGACTGTCATTGTTACGACGAATCTTGTCAGCGCATATCGTGTTGATGCATCGCAGGGTATCCCCATTGCCGGTGAAAACACGGTCAAGGCGATCATCCCGTATGTGGAAGAACATTACAGTGTTTCGAAGAACCCGCTTGATAGAGCGATTGCCGGTCTTTCGATCAATGGTGTATCCGTACATTATATGGCAGGCACCTATCCGGAAGAATTCGGCTATTTCGCCAGCTTCTCGGGCGGCTCTGCCGGCGTGGAATTTGATGCGGCGGTTCTGAACTCCAAGGTGATCTACGAGTCTGCAGGCGTTGTGGACTACTGTGCTGAACTGACCGCCGGCGCACTGGAAGACTTCGACAATGCCGGTGTGCGGTATGTCTATGAAGTCCTGCCCGGTGCTCATGACTGGGGCATCTGGAGACAGTCGCTGACCATCTTCGCAAGAGACTTCCTCTGGAAAGGCTATACCGGCTTCAATGATGCCGAAGGAAATAAGGTCCTGCATCCGGCCATGGAAGACGGCGACATCTTCTGGTATGAAAACGGTAAGA
>JAFWCP010000024.1 GCA_017536845.1 Solobacterium sp.
AAGAGTCCATACCTGTCATCCATGGATCTTCCGAAGCGATATCGCAAAGGTTGAAGGAGAATTCCTGCCGGGAGATATCGTCGATATATTCAGCTCGAAAGGGCGCTTTCTTGCACGCGGATATTATAATCCGAACAGTCAGATCGCGCTGCGGATCATGACTTACCGTGAAGATGAACCGGTCAACCGTGACCTGATCTTCCGAAGAGTACATGAAGCTGTTGAATACAGGCGTACGTTTGCAGACTTGAAAAGCTGCCGTATGGTTTTCGCCGAAAGCGACAGGCTCCCTGCCCTGATCGTCGACGCTTTCGGCGATGTGCTCGTATTACAGTGCCTTGCGCTCGGCATGGAACGATTCAAACAGGATGTTGTCGACGCTCTGGTGGAAGAACTCCATCCCATGGGCATCTGGGAACGGAATGATGTACCCGTCAGGAAACTGGAAGGACTTGAAATGAACACCGGCCTTCTTTACGGAGAAGTTCCTGACAGGGTGCAGATGAAAGAAAACGGTGTATTGTTCTGGGTGGATGTCAAGGAAGGACAGAAAACCGGTTTCTTTCTTGACCAGAAGGAAAACCGGGCAGCTATCGCTCCGTTTGTAAAAGACAGAACTGTCCTGGATTGTTTCACCCATACAGGATCGTTTGCGCTTCATGCGGGAAAATACGGTGCGAAAGAAGTCACAGGCGTTGACATCAGTGAATATGCCTGTCTCTTTGCGGAGGAAAACGCCCGCCTGAACGGTCTTGAGGAAAGGGTCAGGTTTATAACGGCCAACGCGTTTGATCTTCTTTCCGAACAAAGCAGGCAGGGAATCCGATATGATACGGTCATCCTGGACCCGCCGGCTTTTACAAAATCCAGAAGTGCAGTGGAAAGCGCCATGCGGGGTTACAAGGAGATCAACCTGAGGGCGATGAAGATGATCAATCCGGGAGGTTTTCTGATTACCTGTTCATGCAGTCAGCATGTCCTGCCGGACATGTTCAGGAATATGATTCTGGATGCAGCAAAGGATGCCAAAGTCCTGCTGAGGCTCGTGGAGTTCAGGACGCAGGGAAAAGACCATCCGATCCTTCCTTATGCGCCTGAAACACAATACCTGAAATGCGGGATCTATCAGGTTTTTCCCATGAACGGATAAGATTGTCATTACAGAACCGGGCCAATCAGGAATCGTATCCGAGGTTTCTAAGGTCTGACCTATTGTTCCGCCAGTCAGGCCTGATTTTGACCCACAGCTTCAGATTCACATGAACACCGAGCAGTTTTTCAATATCCGCCCTTGCTTCCGTTCCGATGGTCTGAAGCATGGCCCCGTGTTTTCCGATGATGATTCCCTTGTGCGCATCACGCTCACAATAAACTGTTGCATTGATTTCTGTCAGTTGATCGCTCAGGGATTCAATCTTCATAATCTCAACACCGATCCCGTGCGGCACTTCGTCTCTCAGATGACGAAGTGCTTTTTCGCGGATAATCTCTGCGCACAGGATGCGTTCCGGCTGGTCGGTGATCATGTCGTCAGGGAAATACCGGGGACCGGCAGGAAGATGATTCTGCAGGCATTTCACAAGATCTTCAATGCCATTGCCTGTCTTTGCGCTGACTGGTATGATCTCATCCAGGCCCGCTTCGGCTGCCCTCGCGGTTGCGGAAAGGATCTGTTCAGGTGAAACAAGATCGATTTTGTTCAGGGCCAGAACAGCCGGGACTTTTTTTTCTTTCAAATTACGGGCGATCTGAAGGTCGCTGTCCGTGATATGCGTTACGTCCAGAATGACCAGCACAGCATCCATACCATCCATAGCGTCCCTGACGGCATGCATCATATACTCACCCAGACGGGTTTTCGGATCGTGAATGCCCGGGGTGTCCAGAAAGACAATCTGATGGCACGGATCGGTCAATACGCCCATGATGCGGCTCCTGGTCGTCTGCGGGCGCGCAGACACAATCGCGATTTTTTCCCCGATCATCCTGTTCATCAGCGAGGATTTACCGACATTGGGTCTTCCGACGATCGTCACGAAACCGGAACGAAAATCATTTTCATGGTGTTCCATAGACACTCTCCATTGTTCAGAATTACATGCTACCGGGGCCAAATCCTTCGGGGAGAAGTTCAGAAAGCTGTTTTTCCTGCACCAGGTTGTCCCACGTAACAAGAATCCGGATATCGGGTGAAAACTCATTCAGGACCTGCCGGCATGCTCCGCAGGGCCATGCTTTGGTCCTGGCAGCGATGGCGATCGTATCAAAGGATGTTTCCCCTTCGCTGACTGCTTTGAAAACAGCCGTACGCTCAGCGTAGTTTGTGAGTCCGAAAGGGGCGTTCTCAATGTTGCAGCCCGTAAAAATCCGGCCATCCTTACATCTCAGGGCAGCACCCACCGGATAGGACGAATACGGTGAATAGCTTTTTTTCATTGCTTCACGGGCAAGGCTGAGAAGCGTTTCATCATCTTTCACACAGTTTGCCTCTCTTGTTACATTGATACCGGACAGGATTTTTTCCTCCATTATTCTCATCAGCTCCTTGTCACCGGGTTCAATATGATCATATCCCATCAAATGGCAGATCCCGTGAACAAGCAGGTATACCGCCTCCCTGACGGGTGAATGTCCGTATTCTGCCGCCTGGTCATAAATGTGTTCAACAGAGATGAAAATGTCACCCAGGAAAACGGCCCCGCTATCGGCGTCATATTCCTGACGAAGCAGTCTTTCACAGGATCCGGCAGTCCGTCCTCCCGGGTAATTCACGGAAGGAAAAGAAAGAACGTCTGTGGATCTGTCGACGTCCCGATGGGTCCGGTTGACGTTTCGGATCGTCTCGTCGTCGCACAGACATACATCAATCATACAGGGTATGCTGATGTTTTCAGCGCAGAGACACTGATCTGCCGCTTCCTGCATCACGCTGAGGATCTGAGGATCCAGGTGCTTCAGGATGTTCCATTCAATCTGCACGGACGGTCTCCCCTTTCATATTCGGGTCAGCCGCTTTGGGTGGCATCTGTTCCTGTTCAGAAGGCGTCTGCGGTTCGGCGGGCCGGGGATCCGGTTCCTGTCCGGACGGTTCATCCGGCTGCTTATTTTTATCTGATGGTGACTGATCCGAAGGCACGGCAGGTTTGACTTCGTTTCGGACAGCGAACTGCTGTACTTTCGGATATTCGATACGCTCATGATATACGCCTTTCAGGATGTCGGAAAAGGCACTGCAGATC
>JAFWCP010000185.1 GCA_017536845.1 Solobacterium sp.
GAACGATACCTTCCTGTGCATTCCGCCGCTCTACCATACCGGCGCCAAGATGCACTGGTTCGGTTCCCTGTATACCGGTTCCAGAGCAGTCATCTTAAAGGGCAATTCCCCGGAGGCCATCCTTTCGGCAGCGTCCAACGAAAGATGCACGATCGTCTGGTTGCTGGTGCCCTGGGCGCAGGATATTCTGGCAGCCTTTGATACCGGCAGGCTCAAGAAGGAAGACTACCACCTTGACCAGTGGCGGCTCATGCACATCGGCGCCCAGCCGGTACCGCCCAGCCTGATCAAGAGATGGCTGGAATACTTCCCCAACCACAAGTACGATACCAACTACGGCCTTTCCGAATCGACCGGCCCGGGCTGTGTCCACCTCGGCATGGAAAATATCCACAAGGTCGGCGCCATCGGCGTTCCCGGCTACAACTGGAAGATCAAGATTGTCGACGAAAAGAACAATCCTGTCGTCCAGGGTGAAGTCGGCGAACTGTGCGTCAAGGGCAAAGGCGTCATGGTCGAATACTACAAGAACCCCCAGGCAACCGCCGAAGTACTGGAAAACGGCTGGCTGCATACCGGCGACATGGCCAGACAGGATGAAGAAGGCTTCATCTACCTGGTTGACAGAAAGAAGGATGTCATCATCTCCGGCGGTGAAAACCTCTATCCCGTCCAGATTGAAAGCTTCCTGTCAGCCCATCCGAAGATCCATGACGTTGCCGTGATCGGCCTGCCCGACCAACGTCTTGGTGAAATCGCCGCCGCCATCATCAAGGTCAAGGAAGGCAGCACCCTCACTGAGGAAGAAGTGCAGCAGTTCTGTGTAGACCTGCCGCGTTACAAGCGTCCCCGCAAGATCATCTTCGCCGATGTCATCCGCAATGCGACCGGCAAGATCGACAAGCCCAAGCTCAGAGCCATCTACTGTGGCGAACGTCTTGTTGAAAAGCAGTACAATTCATAACAACGGAAAGAGAAACGGTTCAGACTGTTTCTCTTTTTTCATCTGAAGAAGTCATGCAGCCAACGTTTTTGCCCGTAATTCCGCGAAATGGTTTACATAACCTGCGGTTTTCTATATAATCCATAACCGGAGTATGAATCATGGCTAAAAGAAGAAAGAAAAACCCGATCCGCAGTGTACTGCGGACAGTATATACGATCGTCTTCCTCATCCTGACCCTGGCATCTGTCAGTCTGTCCGTCTATGGTGTCTACGGCATGAGCGTGCTTGGCCCAAAAGCCGTCCAGGCCCAGAAGGAAATTGAAGAAATGCTGAAAAGGCAGCAGGAAGAAGCAGACCGGATGATTCAGGAAAGAAGAGAACAGCTGGCCGCCGCAACTCCGGTGCCAACCGATGAACCGGAAGCCGATATCGAAGTTTACAACGGGCCTGAAACGCTGGCCGACCGCTACACCCGGGCCAACGAGATGAATGTCGTCGGGATCGGCGACTCAGTCATGCTTGCCGCTCTGGAAGAGTGCTATGACGAATTCCCGCACGGCTATTTCGACGCCCGCTTCGGCCGGACGATTTATGAGGGGCTTAACGTACTGATTGAAATGGAGGAACAGGACCGTCTGGGCGAAGCCCTGGTGCTGGGCCTTTCCACCAACTGTGATATCTACTATGAGACCTGCTGCGAGATTATGGCACATACAAAGGATGTGCCGACCTTCTGGCTGACCGCCTATGGCGTTTCCAACGGCAGCCGGCCGGTGCTGGATGCTGTTGTCGCGGCCTATCCCAATGCCCATCTGATCGACTGGGATACCCTGGCCATGGCCCATCAGAGTGAATGGATCCTGGCTGACGGCCTGCATCCCAATGACATCGGTTCCCGTGCCTACGCAAAGCTGATTGACGATGTCATCACGGATACCCTTCTTCACAAGGAAGCCAATACCATTCCCGCCCTGACGAAGTGAGGCAGCCATGAAACGCAGACAGACCCAGAAACAGAAACGCAGCCAGAACGGCTTTTCCTTCCTGAAAACCGTCGCCCTGGTCGGCGTCCTTCTCTACCATACCTTTCCCCAGGCGGTCAAAGGCGGCTACTTCGGTGTCGTCATCTTTTTCATCGCTTCCGGCTATTTTGCCGCCTGTTCATCTTTCCGCCAGGCAAAAGCAGGCATCTTTTCGATTCCGAACTATTATAAAAAAAGGCTGGTACGGATCTATCCCGGCCTGCTGATCCTGCTCTTGTCTTCCATCGGCATCCTGACGCTGATTGATCCCAACCTGCTGCGGGCAACCGTGGGTGAATTCCTTTCGATCATCTTCGGCTACAACAATTTCTACCAGATCGCCAACAATGCCGACTACTTCCGTCAGATTACGGCGAATACAGCATTTACCCATCTCTGGTATCTTTCCATCCTGCTGCAGTTCTGGCTTGTATGGCCGCTTCTGACGGTTCTGATTGACCAGGTACGCCGCCGTTTCGGCAGCAATGCTGCCATAGCAGCCTTCGGCCTGATCACCCTGTTATCCATGGCCGTACTGCCGTTCCGTGTCTTTACCATGGCAGAATTTGAAGCCACGCCGCTGTACTACAACACTTTCACCCGTATGTCGGCGCTGTATCTTGGCTGCTTCCTTGGCCTTCTGCATGCGGAAAACATCTTTCCCCTGCGGCGGATCAGGCTGCCGGCTGCGCTTCTTGGCACGGGGGTATGGCTTGCTGCAACGATTGCCCTGTTTGTCTTTGCGGACGGCTCGGCAAAATGGGTATATACCTTCGGCCTGCAAGGCTATGCCGTATTTACCGTCCTGATTGCGGCCATGATCGCAGTGCGGAAGAAAAACAGCCCCCTCATCTGCAACAGCATCGTCGGAACGATTGATTCCTACAGCTATGAGGTCTACCTGCTGCAGTATCCGGTGCTGTTCATCTACCAGCGCCTGGTAACACCGTTATCTGCTCTGGACTACCTTCTGCAGATAGTAATCATCATCGTGCTGTCGGCCTGGCTCAACCGCCTGAGCACCATCATTGCCGACCTGCTCTTAAAGAAAAAATAAAGCAGCTCTGCCTGATAAGCAAAGCTGCTTTTGCCTTTTCTCCCTCTGCAGCCAGAGCGGCTGGACCGGACAATGTCTCTTACGTTCTGAACACTAATCCGAAATCATAATACGCATGCCGGTTATCGGAAAAAAAATTTCATTTCCTATTCAATATCCGCAGAAGGGGTCTTTATTCTGCTTCAAAGACGGCGCACTGGAAGATGTCCTGCTGCTCACCCTGAACGCTTTCAATCTGCGTCCGCGATCCTTCGATAAGACACAGCCCTTCCAGACCGCACGCCTCCATCATCGCCTTGTAATGGTCTTTGTTTTCATAACGCTCCACAGAGACAAGATACCCGCCTTTTTTGAGGAATGAGCGCAGATATGCGGCATAGGGCCGCTGCATCGTTACCGATTCTTCATGGCTCATATTCCCTTCGATTAAGAGCACCGGCAGGTTTTCATGGAAGGTGCGGAAAGAAAGTACAGTATCAAAACTCTTCTGACCGTCAAGGTCAGGGACAAACCGCACATTCTTCAGCTTCAGCTGCTCAGCCATGATTGATGCGCTGCGCAGACAGCCGACATTGATATCATGGCCGATGATTTCTGATTTCTGCTTCCATGAAGCAATAAAACAGGTCAGCAGGCCGCTGCCGCAGCCAGCATACCGATGATTGCACAGACTGCGAATAGGATCAGGGCTTCCGCCTGACCTGTGCCGAAGTCTTTGTAGATGAACGCCTTGTTGTATACGTGCATCGCCGCGAGAATCGAAGACATGAACGGTTCGCCGTTCGTCAACGACAGGTTGACATCGTAAACAACGAAGCATCTGGTGATGCTCAGGAAGATACATGTTACAAACGATGTCCTCATGAGAGGAATCGTGACGTTGCGCATTGCCTGGGCCGGTGTGCATCCGTCGATCATGGCCGCTTCCTTCAGACTGTCAGAAACGCCCATGAATCCGGCTACATAAATCAACATCATGTACCCGGCGTATTGCCATACCGATACGAGAATCAGGCAGAACATGGCCCCGCCCGTCGACGACAGCAGCGATGGAACCGTGCCTGCAGTGATGGCTTCACCGATGGCAACA
>JAFWCP010000186.1 GCA_017536845.1 Solobacterium sp.
GGCTGAAGACCTGGTATCCATGGCTGACAAGATCGAACAGGAATTTGTCTCGCTCGATGACATCACCGGCGGTGAACTCTACTTCGGACTGGCGGAATCGTGCCAGATCAGATATCTGGCAAAGGAAATCAGAAGCTTCCAGAAACGCTACCCAAACCTGCGCTGCCATATCACCTCAGGCGATACCGAGCAGGTCATCGACCGCCTGGAGAAAGGCCTGCTGGACTTTGCCGTCCTGGCGGAAACGCCTGACTTTGCCAGATATGATGCCATTGCCTTTCCTGAGGATGATGTCTGGGGACTGATCGTCCCCAAAGACCACCCCTTTGCCCGCTGTCAGGAAATCACCCCGGAACAGCTGGTCGGACAGCCGCTGTTTGCCTCCGAGCAGGCCTGGAACAATGAAATCAGAGCCTGGGCCAGAGACCTGTTTGCCGGTTATAAGCTGGAAGGCTCCTTCCGGCTGGCCTATAACGGAGCAGTATTCACAAGGGAAGGACTGGGGTATCTTCTGACCTTTGAACACCTTGTGGATACCTCAGAATCCAGCGGCCTGGCCTTTATTCCCCTGGCCCCAAGGCTGACAACAACGCTCTACCTTGTTCACAGCCGCTTCCAGGCCTGTACCCCCATTGCCCTTCGCTTTCTCGACCAGATCCGCTCCTCTTTCGAAAAACAGGCTGAACAGACAGCCTCTTAAGAACCATGAACAAGTTTTTTCAAAGAAATGACGGATATCCCGTTGACTTTCCATCTGATGGAAGGTGTATATCTTCCAGTGAAAAGGCAGGAACTGTATGAATATCAAGCACGCGGAAGAGCTGGCCGGCATTACCCGCAAGAATATCCGCTTCTATGAAGACCAGGGGCTGATCAATCCCTCACGGGCGGAGAACGGCTATCGTGAATATCATGAAGCGGATATCAGAAGGCTCAAGGAGATCCGCTTCCTGCGGAAGCTGTCCGTACCGATTGAGGAAATCAAGGCCGTCATTGACGGCAGCCTTCCTCTGGAAGACTGTCTTACCCGTCATACCCATTCCCTGAAAAAGCAGATGGACAGCCTGGAACAGATGGAGAAGATTACCGAACACCTGCTCAGCCAGCCTGCATTATCACTGGACCAGCTTGATATTGATACCTGCCTGGAAGATATGATGCGCCTGGAAAAGGAGGGCAAGGAGTTTATGGATGTAAGCAGAACAGACGTCCACAGGAAGAAGGTATACGGTGCGCTCTTAGGCGCCGTACTGATGATCGGACTCATGCTGGTGATGGCAGGGCTGATGTGGTACGGCAACAGCCAGGACCCCATTCCCGGCCCGGCATTCGCGCTTCTGATGGGCGTGCCGGCAGTCGTGGTATGCGGCGTCATCCTGGCATTTTTGCGGCGGAAAAAAGAAATCGAAGGAGGAGAAGAAGATGAAGCTGCTAAGTATTGATCATATCCCCGGCAAAGAGTATGAAGCGCTCGGGATGGTAAAAGGCGCCGTGGTGCAGACCAAGCACCTTGGCAAGGATTTCATGGCAAGCATGAAAACGCTGGTCGGCGGCGAAATTGCCGAATATACGGAAATGCTGAATGAAGCAAGGCAGATTGCCGTCAAGCGCATGGTAGACGAAGCTCTGACTTTGGGTGCTGATGCCGTCATCGGCGTCCGCTACGGCTCGGCCCAGATGATGCAGAATGCGGCCGAAGTCATCGCCTACGGCACCGCTGTCAAATATCTGTAATACCAGCACTGCCCGGCGATGGCCGGGCTTTCTTCTGATGCAGAAAAAAACTGCGATTTCTGCAAATCGCAGAATTTTGAGTGTTTTCAGTTGATCAGGGCACCTGTCACTTCATCAAAGCGGTACGTTTTGCCTTCAATGACGATACTGCCCTTTGCCATCAGACCGGTCATCGTATCATAGTAATACGTGTTTCCTTTCTGGTCGGGATACATTTCCGCAAGACTGCCCGTAATGGTTACCCAGCCTTTGAGCATCCTGCCCTGCTCGTCATAGCGTACCCACTTGCCGTTCTTGTTCTTCATGTACTGATAGGTCAGATCTCTCATCCCTTCATCCGCCGCCCCGGCGACCCTGCGGATTTCATCATCGGTCCAGCTGTCTTCATCCTGGTAGATATAAGGCATCCAGACCTCTTTTCCTTCGGCAGCTGCGCCTTCATAAACAGCATCAAGCCAGTACCATCCATTGCTTTCCGGGTCATAGATTTCACGTCCTCTTTCGATTTTGAATATTCCATCCCAGATGTTCTTCGGATCGCCCTGAACACCCTGTCTGATGCCGTCTTCAAACCAGTACCGTTTGCCCCCATATTTGCAGAAACCGAAGACCTTGCAGGCAGCAGGATCGTGCTTTCCCTCTGTAATCAGTTCCGGACCAAAATCGACCTTCAATTCAGCGACAGCCAAATTATTCCCATAATATTTGAACTCGCAGTCATATTCGGTTCTCAGTGTGTACACTTTGCCAAGTACAATTTCCCTGATCAGATCTGTCGTAGAAAGATCCAGCGAAGCCAGCTGATTGCCATAACAATAAAGTTCTCTCAGTTTTTTCATGCCTCTCACATTAAGAGAAGTCAGACTGTTGCGGCTGCAATCCAGAGCGTACAGGTTATTTAAACCTCTGATATCCAGGTCGTTCAGATTGTTGTTGAAACATTCGAGCCATTCCAACGGTGTATCGCTGCTGACAGACAGATAGGTCAGCTGGTTGTTGCTGCAGATCATTCTGTTCAATGATGGATTGTTTCCGGTGCGCATGTAATTCAGGGCATTATCATTACATGACACTGAATTCAGATTCTTCAGCCCATAAACATCCAGCGATGTCAGCCGGTTTTCACTGCATCCCAGAAATTCCAGTTCAGCATTATTGCTCACATCCAGTGAATACAGCCGGTTGTCAGTGCATACCAGATTCTTCAGGCTCTTCAGTTCATGCAGGTTCAGAGAAGACAGCCGATTGTGATCACATTCAATATCTTCCAACGCCGTATTCCTGCCGAATGTCAATGAACGCAGAGCATTCCAATGGCAATACAGTACACGCAATGCTGTATTCCTGGATACGTCCAGTGCGGTAAGCTCATTTCTGAAACACCTCAATTGCGTCAGCTTTGAATTCCTGCTCACGTCAAGAGACTCCAGTTTGTTTTCAGAACAGGTAAGCTGTTCCAATGATGTGAAATATTCAATCCCCTGAAGGCTGCTGATGCCTCTGCCCTGGCAGTAAATTTCCTTTACTTCGGCAAGTTCCTCTCTGGAGAGGGAATTGTCACCGTTTTTGTCAAAGCCACGTGAGACAATGTACTGCCGGAAGGCAGCGTCCGGGAAATGAACATTGTCAATGGGGATTTTGTCATCTGCGCGAATCTGAATGAAACCGCAGAAAGGCATGATCATTGCCAGTGTGAGCATGA
>JAFWCP010000187.1 GCA_017536845.1 Solobacterium sp.
ATGAACAGCTTTGTGCCGGGTTCCAGCTGCAGTTCATATTCTCTGTACTTTGTGCCTTCCATCCCGCCCAGAACCAGGCCGTGCCTGTCCTTATACAGTTCAAATGCCCTTCCCGGCCGTTTCAGCACCGGATACTCATGCCCGGCATTGGCAGCTGTAAGCCTGCCGGTCGAAATCTCAAGGATGCCCATCCAGACCGTTACGAACATCTCTTCTTCGTTGCCGGAACAGATCGCCTCGTTTGTTTTCGTAAGGATTTCGCCGGATGAACTGCCCAGCATGGCAACACTCTGCAGGATGATTTTCGATGCCATCATGAACAATGCCGCCGGTACGCCCTTGCCGGATACATCAGCCATCACCAGGCCCAGATGATCTTCATCAATCAGGAAGAAGTCGTAGAAATCCCCGCCCACTTCCTTGGCCGGATCCATGGATGCAAAGATATCAAATTCAGACCTTTCCGGGAACGGTGGGAATGTGTGCGGCAGCATTGCCAGCTGAATCCGGGAAGCCAGTTCCAGTTCCGTGCTGATGCGCTGCTTTTCGGCAGTGATCCTTGTCAGGTCCACTTCGATCTCTGCCATATCCCGTTCCATGTCCGCCATCACCAGGCTCAGGTTTTCCACTTCGTTGCCGGTGTGAATGTCCAGCCCGGCAAAGTGGTTTGCTGCATTGATGCCGGCACGCTTGTCTTCGACATATTTCTGCGCCGCCTTTGCGATGGCGTTGATCGGTTCTACAACGGTCTGTTTCATCCGCCGTGATACAAGGAAGCCGATCAGCGGGATCAGCAGGGCCATGGCAATCACGTAGTAAACAAGGAATTCTTTCATGCCATCCCAGATCACGGAAAGGCTTATATCACACAGGACGAAGGCAGCAATTTCCCCGTTCTGATCCCAGACAGGCGTGCCGCATGTACAGAGCCAGCCGTAATTGACGGTATTTTCGATGGAATAAAGCATCCCCGTGCCGTCCCAGGCCAGAAACCGTTCCATCTCGCTTCGTGTCACCGGATCCCAGTCACACGGCTTCATGGCAGTCTCCGGATCTTCGTCAGGATCCACGATATAGACCATGGCCGAACTTTCCCGGTCATACATCGCCAGGTAGATGTCGGCAATCTGGGTGCTGGAGTCTGCAAAACTGCCCAGGATCGAGCGGATGTGCCAGTAGTCTTCCCGGTCAATCCAGAAGTCTTCAAATCTTTTGCGGTATTCCTCCGTTCCCGTCGATGCACGTTCTTCCTCCGTCAGGCTCTGGTAGATTGCCATCACCTCCCGGGAAATGGGAACCACATCCTCTTCCGTCTGCAGGACACCGGATGCACCGCGGGCCAGGTTGAAGGACTCGGAAATATACCGCTCGACAAGCGTTGTTGTGTATAGGATCAGCCCCATGAATAACGCGACGGCACCAAGGACTGCGGCTCCTTTCAGCGTTACACGGAAAACACGTACGGCAAGAGAATTCTGAGTACGTTCAGCTTCGTTCATTTCCCGGATACTTTTTCTCAGCATATATTCCCCTCCCTCATCCTTTCGCAGCAAAAGATTTTCCGCTTCCGCAAAGAGTATCAAATTGATTTATGAGTGTATTTTAATATACAATTTTCCCTCTGTTTCCTGCAAGGTTTTCAGCTGTTTCTATATCGGATGTTCATCAATCATACACCTTCTGTTTTCCTGCTGAGTTTCTGTTTATATCATTCATCAGCAATTTCAGTGCGGCGGAAGTCTTAGCTTCATTGTTGATGGCTGTATACAGAATCCGGAAGACAAAGCACGTTGTCCGGCCCCGGATAGAAGCATTCATCGATCGTATCAACAGCATGAAATATCTGCAATCCGCTGATGAATGCACGCATTCGTTCATCAGAAGCTTTCGACCGTTTCTTCTCAGCAAAAAATCCTCCGCTCCGTTATTGAGTGAAGGACCTGTAAGAACTGCAGATATGTTTTGAATTCTATTCTGTGCGGAAAACCGGATCCGGAACAATGATACGGCCGCTGCCGCCGCAGTATGCGACAGTTTCATCAATAATGCGCTGTGCTGTTTCCATCAGCAGTGTATCTTCTGTCGCTTCGTTTCCCTGAACGATATAATAGGCATTCCCAGTGGATTCAACGACTTTCGTCTTTTCCACCTGGCGTATTTCCAGACGGCAGAGAATCTCATTGGCATCATCACAATAGCAGTATTCATGTGCGTTCACCGGAACCGGTTCATTCTGGCCGATCGGGACAAAGCGCTCTGACCCATCAGTAAAACGCAGCGTTACATTGCCGTCAATATGGTCGATGTCATGGGCTCCGAGTGCCAGTCTGCTTTCCATTGAGATGATGTTATAGATATCCACCACCTGGTTTATCATCGGCATATCCCCGTTTTTCCTCAGCATGCGGATCAGGTTCTCACCGGCTGAGATGTTCTTCCTTCGCTTTACGCCGGCACGGTCATGAAGGATGTGAAATCCTTCCAGGATCGGGTCTTCATGATAATCAATATCCCGATATTTCTCTGTAAGCGCCTGGATGCGTTTCGTACGCTCTTTCCGCCATTCTTCACTGATTTTCGTATTATCCATCCCTTCGATAATGGGAAAGACGATCTTTACACCGATGTCCAGAACAGCCTGTTCTGCATAAAAGCGGATGTCTTTTGCATTTGTCATATCATAATCCTCTGTCTTTCATTCTGAATACTCACTGCCTGAATTCTCAGGATCTGCGCAGTACGGCATGCTGGGATTCTGATCCATGACGGATCAATACACATTCGACGGTGCAGGTATTTGCTTAAAATATAAAACATCGTGTTTCCCCTTTCCCGGTCGGCGTCGTTCGGAATGCGAACATTTTATCACTGTTTCCGAAGCGCTCCGACAGTTCTTATCTATACCATGGTATTGTCGGCTTTTATATGTCACGATGTATTTTTGATAAGGCACCTCATTCAAAACAGCAGTGATCATTTCATCCGCCTGATCATAAGCTTCCCCTGATGTATGCCGCCTGTACATCACCAGTCAGCTGCACATCCCGCACTCTCCTTTCTCCGTTATGATTTCCGGTTTGATATCTTTCATCCATTGCAGGCCAAGGATATCACTCCATGGATCATAGATCTCGATGTCAACACTGTCAAAATACTCTCTGTATTTCCGGATGTATTCTCCAGACCTGCCGATCCTCGAATACTTGATCAGCGCATAAAAGTGCCTGGCCCGCTCAGTTTTATACATGGCAAGTTCTTCATCCGGAATGTTTTTCCCATTCACAACAATCGATGTCTTCTTGATCGGAAGAAACTGATTCAGCGGATGATAAGGAACCACGCTTTCTATTGATTCCGCTGCCTCTTCTTCACCGAAATTGACAGTCAGAATCATTCCCGGCTGTACCTTGTCCTCTGCGCTGAATCCACCTGCATAGTCTTCGTCCTCCAGATCTTTTTCTTTACGATGCCGGGCAATGATCCTTGTCCTTTGCCGGCTGTAGAATCCGGACGTCTTTTCAAGAGTCCGGATCGGCATGATTCTGTCATTCTTTGTCTGGACTTCAATGCCGACCGTCATCACAGAATCACAGCCTGGTATACTGATATTGTAGGCAAGATCCAGTGTCTTCTCCTTTCTTACAAGCCTGCCTTTTTGATTGCGGGTGGCGAACCTGACAACCGGAGCAGTCGGAACGAGGGTTTCAGGCTTCAGGTCTGCCCCGGGAAACACCGTGTTATTCATCATGGATACGACAATTTCCAGATCTGACATGGCATCCTTTGACGCCAGATCACCTGGCCTTATCGGTTTTTCATCATCTGTCATGTTATCATTTGCCATATGACATAAATACCTCCTGCATCCCCATATCAGAAAAAGTCAGGAGGAGACAATACAGTTCCTGAAAAATCTTAAGAAATGTACCAGTCTAATAATCCCTGAAGGGATATGAAATAGGAATTAGCGGCATCAGATGCACGATAAATGCACCTGATGCCGTTCTTTTCATTTTTGTTTCAAAGAATCGCGTCTGTATATCATTTGTGCCGACGTTATTTGTTGAATTTTGAAACACGTCGGTATATAATCTATGTATCCCCGAAAGGAGCTGCTATGGGTCGCAGATACACGTTTGAAGAAAAAACCAAATCCGGTGACATCTACGTCTATGAAGCTGAAGATGAATACATCCCCGAACTCAAGCAGACCCGGAAAGTCTACCGGAAGCTCCTGGGCAGGAAAACTGAAAACGGCGATATCGTGCCAACACGCAAAAAGACCGTTAAGACTGATGATGACGCCGATTACAGAACTCTGTATGCCAGGCTGGAAAAGAGATGCGAAAAGAAAGATGAGCAGATCGCTTCCCTGAAAGCCGAGATCAGAGAACTGCAGGCAAAATGTCTTGCCTATCAGAAGGCAATACGCAAGGCTGTCGCTGATCTGTCTGATCTGCCCATGGAGTGAAAAAGAAAAGTCTCAGCACCACCTGAGACAAAAAACATATACGCGTGATTATTCTAACCGGGCATCCGGTTTCTGTCAACGGAAAGGAAAGGCATCAGGATGGAAAAGGATATTGAACTCACAACAACCCCTAATACCTATAAGCAGAAGTATGCCGTAACTCCCTTAAGCGATGAGCAGAATGAGTTAATCACTGTTACTGTGGCCAGACTGAAAAACATTCTTCCTGACGATCCTGAGATGGCGGACTTTATACCCGAGGCCCCTTATGACAGCAGGGATTTCACTTACTTCTGCATGATCAAAACCCTGATTGATATCTGTCTCAATTCTGCCGAACAGATCAATCATATGGCTGAGGTAATACGGAAATACAGGCGCATGCTTTTCACCAGTGAAAGCGAAGCGACATCCAGAATCGCGGATGATGAACAGGATACGAAAGAAAACACTGACGGGACAACAGCTGAAGATTCAGGCAGCCATACGGAAGAAGCCAGAGAAGTACCACCTCATGTGCGGAAGCTTGCCGGCAGCCTTGCCAGAGAATATGGCGCTCTGGATATCATCAACGTATTTGAGCAGTTTAATGACGGCGATGTCCTGCCGGAAGGCCTGATTGAAGTCCCTCTGGACGATCTGAATAACCCCATGGTCTTTCATGAGTTTGTACATACAAGGTTTGAGGTTAACGTTGAGGTAAGACAGAATGCTTATCTGAAGGACTGTGGCGACGTGATTTTCAGGAGTGCGGAGAAGATCAACGGCGAATACATGTATAAAAGGGTTTCCTGTGAACCTGCACTGATTCCCAATTCCAACCTTGGAACCTCTCTGGCATCACTGATCATCACCCTGAAGTATCAGTATGGCCTGACCTACAACCAGATTGAAACCTTCCTTGCCGAATCGGGGATCCGTGTCGGCCGCGGGATCATAGCTGAATGGGTAAATGAGGTTGTGGAAAAGAAGCTTGTTGTGCTGATCTCCTATATGCTCAGCCTTCTCATCGCCGGGATGATCATCCATGCCGATGAAACACATGTACAGGTTCATCGTGAAGCCGGGAAGGAAAACACTTCCCATTCTTACATATACGTATATCGTACAGCCATCAATATGGTAAATCAGATCATCCTGTATGATTACCGGCCTGACCGCAAAGGAGAGAATGCGGACGAGGTGCTGTATGATTTCATGGGCTATCTGATCAGCGATGCCGGCAGCTGGTATAACACAGTGAAAGGCGTTATCAGATGCCTGTGCCTGCTCCACAGCAGAAGGCTGTTCGTGGATGCGCTGCCGGATGACAGGAAGGCCGCAGCCAGAAGTGAAGCCTTTGAATTTGTCATGATCTACAACAGAATCTTCAAAAAGGAAAAAACCTTCCGTGATATGACAGCCGAGGAAAGGAAGGAAGCCCGCGAGAAGGAGATCCGGCCGATCGTCAATGAACTGTATGAAAAGCTGGAGAAAGCCAAGGAAGAACATACGTGGGAAGACGCTTTCCTGAAGGCAGTCAACTATGCGCTGAACAACTGGGAAGGACTGACGGAGTTCTTCCGGGACGGCATGATACCGCTTCACAACATGGCAGCAGAACACGCGATGAAGCCAATTGCCAGATACAGGCATAACAGTATGTACTTTGACAGCCCCAGAGGGGCAAGAAACGGCAGTATGGCAATGTCCATTATCCAGACAGCCATTGCCAACAAGGTGGATCCTTTTCTTTACCTGAACTATGTGTTATCCAGGATGACGGGGAATCATTTCAGGACTGACAATGAATTTCTTGAAAGTCTGATGCCGTGGAACGAGGAAGTGAAGAAGGAATGCGGGTATCCCGAGCCGAAGGAAGAAACCGTCAATAAAATCAACGAGTATTCAAAGAAGAACGCAAAGAAGAACAGCAGGGCTGCTGCACGCAGGGCACAGAGAGAAGCCGAACGGCAGGAAGAGAATGATATGGTCTCATCTGCCTGTGAGCCGGCAGATGAAGAATCCGGACTGGAGAAAAGTGCTGCAGCTGCAGATCTCGATACAGCCGCAGATAAAGAAAGCACTCAGGAGCAGGACATTTCAGCAGGAGCTGATGAATCCTGTGACCATGCAGACCATGAGAATACCGCTCAGAACTCATCCTCAGGAACATCTGAATCGCCGGTAGAGCCGGATCTTTCAGCGCGTCCCGAAAGCAATGGACAGAAGAAAGCAAATGGAAAACCGAAGGTAAGAAATGCGAGATGGCTGTCAGAAAAACCACTTTCCGAAAACGATACCCTCAGTCCGTCCGCGTTGAAACTGCTGAACCGGGAGAAAGCGAAATCAGCAGTAAATGAAATGATAAGGGACAACGCGGAAACAGAAGTTCAGGCCGAAACGATTCCTCCGATGAAAACACTGCCTGACAGAACAACGGCACCGCCGCAATCGTGACAGTGCCGTTTCAGATAGATGATCATGATGAATATGGAAGAAATCTGCCTGAAACAGACAGAGCGTTTTCACGTGCTTTCCGGAATACGCAGAATCTGAAGAATGCTTTCCGGTTTCATGGGCAGACCGGATATCAGGTATGCCAGTCCTTCCGTGTTGATCTCCCAGACTTCATCCGGTTCTCTTGGCCATTTCAGTCTGAGTGCATCAAAGCGGACCCATCGCATTTCAGTAGTATCGTCCGTCACATAGACCGCCTTGATCTTATTGCTTCTTCTGCCGCAGAAAAGAAACAGATTTGTCATGTCAGGCATCAGACCATATCGATATTGCACAAGACTGCACAGTTTATCGGCACCCTGCCGCAGATCTATATACCCGGTTATCAAATACACCTTTCTGTCTTCCGGCAGCAGTTCCATATGTCCAGGCCTCCTGCACCTATTCTCTCACAGTTGCCTGTTTGTTGTCTTCGTTATCCTTCAGGGATTATTAGACTGGTACCTTGATGCCGAACAGCAGGTCGCTGCGGTCCTGTTCGCTCATGTATTCCTGGCGCATGACCTTGCCCGGGAAGGACATGGACTTGCGGTCGGAAAGGACGCCGCCGGTAATGACCTTGCAGTGCAGTTCAGTGCCGTCGATTTCCCTGACTTCGAAAATCACCAGGCCGTTGTTGACAAGGATTGTATCACCGACGGAAAGGTCATCTGCCAGGCCGGCATAGCTGACCGAAACGATGCTGTCATCACCGACTACATTTCTTGTTGTAAAGGTGAAGTCATCGCCGTCCTTGAGGGTGATCTTCCCGTCACGGAATGTCTTGATGCGGTACTCAGGACCCTTGGTATCCAGCATGATGGCAATGGGAAGGTTGAGTTCTTCACGGACAGCCTTGATCATGTCGATCTTCTTCTGGTGTTCCTCGTGGGTGCCGTGGGAGAAGTTCAGACGGGCAACGTTCAGGCCCTCCAGGCACATTTTTCTGAAGACTTCCGGACTCTCACTGGCCGGACCGATGGTGCAGATGATTTTTGTTTTTCTCATACGTTTCTCCTGTAGTTTTCCTTTATTCATTATATTTGCAGAGAACCGGTCGTGCAACGTTTCACCGGCCTGCTTGATGACAGATTATGACGTTTGACGAAGATTTCGGAATCACTTTTTTTTATTCACGGCAGCCAGGTCACGGGATTGCCGGGAAGCGGCTTTTCCTGCCTGATGGGCCCGTTTTCACCATAGCCAAGAATGACGGATCCGGTGACGGTTTCCTCTTCTTTCATCCCGATGCCTTCCAGATACGCCCTGAGGGCAGGATGGTCGCTCAGCCAGTGCAGCTGGTTGATATAGCAGGCACCAAGGTCCAGGGCATTGGCTCCGATGAGCATGTTTTCAATGACGCAGGCACTGTCTGCCATGGCATTGCCGTAATCCTTCTGATGGCAGACAATGACAAGCACCGGGGCATTGTAATCATAGCGGTATCCGCCTTTTCGGGCGGCCTGGACAGAACGTTTCAGCGAAATATACATATCCTCTTTCACTTCCATCTCCGCAAAGGCGTTCGCAACGATTCCGGCCAGGTCATCAAGGATCCTGCGGTCGGTGACCACGATCAGGTGCGTCTTCTGGGCATTCGAACCGCTCGGTGCGTGCCGGCCAGCCGCAATGACTTTTTCCAGCAGTTCCCTTTCCGGAACCTCCGGTTTCATTCTTCTTGTGCTCCTTCTTGTCAGGATGGCTTCCATTGCTTCCATGTCTTTCTCCTTTGGCATCTCTCGATCATGGATCAGGCTGCCTGCCGCAGCAGCGATGTCTCCTGCTTTTCATGAAAACAAAGATGCTTTTTTTCATAATAACTCATACTTTTGTCTTTTGTTCACATATGTTATGACATGCATTCCTTCCCATGGATGGTACAATACAGCCTATATGCAGTACAGCCTGACCATGTGTCGTTCATGGCTGTACGGAAAGGATACACGATGAAGAAGCACGCATTGCAGCTCTCCCTCTTATGTTCCATGACCCTCTGCTGCCTTCTCCCGGTTTCCGCAAAGTCCGGATACTGGGTCGGAAACTACTGGTATGAAGACGGCGTCAGACAGGGGACCTACGACGATCCCGCAGCGGTCAAGGGTTATGACGAAGAAAGCGATACCTGGATTGTCAGAGGCCGGGAAATCTTTGACCCGGAATCTGAATGCTGGTACTGGCTGGATGCCAGGTACAACGGCGCCAGGGCGGTGAATAAAGAGGTCTGGATGCCATATATATACCAGGGCGACGACCATACCGAAGGCAAGTGGGTCAGATACGATATGGACGGCCGCATGATCAAAGGCTGGTACAAACGCGGGGCATCCACATATTACTATGACCCGTACACCGGCGCCATGGCCAAAGGCAAGGTTGTCATTGACGATTTCACCTACCATTTTGACGATGTCACCGGCAAACTGAATACCGACGGCTGGCGGATCATTGACGGACAGTACTTCTGGTATGAAAACGGCATCAGACAGGGAACGGCCGAGGATCCCAAAGGCGTCTTCTTTGACGGCACCAACCGCGGAAGGGAAATCTTTGACCCCGACACGGATGCCTGGTACTGGCTGGATGCGGATGCCGACGGCGCCAAGGCCACCGACAAGGATGTCTTTATCCCCTATACCTTCCAGAACGTCCCCGGCCCGGGCAAATGGGTCAGGTATGATATGGACGGCCTGATGGTCAAGGGATGGAACAGGTTCAATTACTTCCTGCCGACGACCGGCGCCATGGTCAAAGGCGAGATCTTTGCGGACGGGGAATACTACCTGCTGGATGATGTCACCGGCAACCTGATCATGACCGGCATTCCCGAGCATTTCGAGCGGATGCATGACCTGATGCAGAGCCTGGATGATGTCGTCGACGCGATGGAAATCAGCCTGATCCACGCCGATGAGATTTCCCGGGAATTACTGGAGATGCTGAAGGAAGAAACCGAATCGTTCTATGAAGAGAACTACTCTTTGAGCTATGTTATGCTGGATATTGAAACCGGCAAGGGCATCTGTTCCAATCTGGATGAACTGATCTATTCCGCCAGCACGGTCAAAGGGCCCTACCTGGCTTCGGCTGCTGCCCTGGTTCCCGGCTCCCTGGATGAGTATTACTATGAGATGCAGATGGCGCTGGAGATGTCATCCAACCTGGCGTATGGCTTCCTGCGGGGAACGTTATCCGAAGCGCCTTACCTCAGGATGATGCAGCTGTGCGGCCTGAGCAGGCTGATCTATGATGTCCGGGACAATTATTACCAGCACTACTCCGCCAGAGAACTGGCAAAGCTGTGGCTGTACACGGACGAATTCATGGACTGCTCAAAAACCGGGGAGAAATTCGGTTCCCTGCTGGAAAACCCGAATCTTGGCGTCATCCACCACTGGCTTCCTTATCGGACAAGGACCAAAGCCGGCTGGATTGCCGAGGGTGACGACTTTGATGCCACCGGCGATGCCGGCATTGTCTATGCCGACAGCGGCCGTTACCTGCTTGTGATCCTGTCCGACGTACCGGGAGATTTCAACCGGCTTGCGGACCTCTGCCTTCTGCTGGATGAAATCCATACCGACCTTGTTTTACAATAACCATTCTCATAAGCGGGCAGGACATTGTGTCCTGCCTTTTCTGATCTGAAACGCAAAAAGCGGCTGACACTGACATCCGGGGTGCTGCCGCTTTCTGCGCATCCATATTTCAAAAGGAGTTTCTCTTCGAAATAGCTTAATTATGAATGAAATCGGCTTTCTTTACGCTGAAACGCACTTCCCCATCGGTATGGAAACTGATCCCGTCAGCTTCCTGGTCTGTATAGAGGGTATGCGTCATGGTCTGTAAGCCGTCGTTGATGAATACCTCAGCACTGAAACGGTCCAGTATGATGCGGAGTCTGATCTTTCCGTTGTTGTTATCTACAGGTGCCTTACGGACATTGGTGACTGCCCGCCTGGTGCCGCAGTATGTGCGGTCATACGTCAGGGTAGATTTTCTCGGGTCAAAAATCAGTGAAGAATGGTACTTCTCATTTTCCGCGAAACGGATTTCAAACGATTCACAGTCCGCCTTTTCGACATCTACGGTCATATCGATCATTCTGCCCTTGATGCCGTCAAGAACGGTCACACCGCTGCATACGACATCTTCATAGGAGATTTCATTTTCAAGACAGTTCTGCAGTTCTCTGACCGGTGTCTGAACGAGCCTGCCGTCCTTGAAGGACAGTTCACGGGGCAGGACGGTCTGGCCGAACCACTTCTCACCTTCGGTGCTGTGGACGACGGTGTCCCAGTTCTGCATCCATGCCGTCATGACCCTTCGGCCGTCCGGTGTTTCCATTGTCTGGGTGGCGTAGAAGTCAAGGCCGCAGTCAACAACCTGGTTTGTCTCTTCAATGAAATGGCCGTCTTCCACCCTGCCGGTCAGGATGATCGTATTGTTGCCGACAAAGTACTTATCATTCTGCAGCATGTCCATCGGGCTGAAAAGCAGGCACTTCCTGCCTTCCAGTTCGAAGAAGTCAGGACATTCCCACATCAGGCCGTAATCGCCGTTGTTCTCTAATAAAATGCTGCCGAATTTCCAGCTGAATCCGTCTTCACTGGTGAAACGGAGCAGCCTGCCGAGTCTTGTCTTTCCGTTGCGGTTTGTCACAACACATGCATAGGTACCGTCTTTTTCCCGCCAGATCTTCGGATCACGGAAATCATACGGATCGGATCCTTCGGGAAGGTCTGCAGGTGTAAGCACCGGGTTGCAGTCCGGCTTCTCATAGTTCAGGCCGTCACCGACTGCCAGACACTGCCTCTGCGCATACTCATCTTTTTCAGTATCCGTTCTCTTGGTTACGCCTGTATACAGCAGAAGCTGGCGGCCGTCATCCAGTTCAATCGCACTGCCGGAGAAACAGCCGTCAATGTCTGCCGGGATATCAGGCGCAAGCGCTGCCGGCAGATGTTCCCAATGGAGAAGGTCGGTACTTACCGCGTGGCCCCAGTGCATCGGCCCCCACTTTTTGGAATACGGATGATACTGATAGAACAGATGATACTTCCCGTTATAGAAAGAGAATCCGTTCGGGTCATTCATCCAGCCGATCAGCGGCGTCAGGTGCAGCAGAGGTCTGTCTTCCGGCGCAATGGGCCTTCCTCGTTCTTCCTCATATCTGCGGGCTTTTAATAATGCCTGGCTTAACATATGTACAATTCCTTTCTAGTGCCTTTTTTAATATCAGGGATATCCACCATGCGGCGGATATCCCTGATGTCTGTTCTGGTTTAATTATTTGTAGTATTCGTCGACGTACTTCTGATAGATGCCGAGGAGCTTTTCAAGACCATAAGCCTTGAGGTCGTCCTGGAGCTTGTTCCAGTCAGCATCTGTGAAGCCGTTCATGACCCAGTCAGCCTTTGCAGCATTGATGCACTTTGTGATGTCTGTCTGCAGGTTGGAGACTTCCTTTGTATCTTCTGTTGTCATGAAGACATTCGGGATGACATACTTGGTGTGCATGTCAGGTGTGTAGATGTCCTTGATCCAGTTCAGACGATACTGAGCATCGTCAGGGCATGTAACGTAGACATCATAGTAGGAGTCGAGAATTGCCAGCGGGCCGCCGACACATTC
>JAFWCP010000188.1 GCA_017536845.1 Solobacterium sp.
CAGGAAATACCGCCGAGGAGATCGACTATATGATGAATTACTACCATCTGGAACCGGCGGTGCTGATCCTCTATGACAGGGAATGCTGGTCTTCCGATACGGAAAAGGATGTCCGCATCACCTTCGACAGCAACATCCGCTACCGCCTGGACAATGTCACCCTCAAAGAAACAGGCGAAGAGAAACCGTTAAGAAAGGGCATGGTCATTATGGAGGTCAAGGCGATGGACCGCTACCCCTTATGGCTGGTGCGGATTCTTTCCGAAAATAAACTGTACAAGAGCTCGTTTTCCAAATACGGAACGATTTATACAGAAACATACGGCCGCCCGCAGAACAGAACCGGCAGGGCATATGAATATACAGGAGAAAAGGAGAAAAGATTATGTTCAGTACAGTATTAACAGGAACCTTAACACCGGCAACGGTATTTGCATGCATTCTTTCCGCCCTTGCGGCAGGCATGATTGTCAGTCTGGTATACAGACTCTGTGAGCACCCGACAAAAAGCTTTTCAATGACTGTGGCAATCCTGCCGGCAATTGTGACCATGGTGATCATGATGGTCAACGGCAACATCGGCGTCGGCGTTGCCGTGGCCGGCAGCTTCTCGCTGGTCAAGTTCAGATCGCTCCCGGGCAAGGCAAGCGACATCCTGGTGATCTTCCTCGCCATGGCGCTTGGCTTATGCACCGGCATGGGTTATATTTTCCTGGCCATGATCATGGCTGTGACGATCGCGGCGGTATACCTGCTGCTTGCGAAAACCAACCTGCTCAGCCAGGCCGGCAGCTACCGCAGCCTGCGGATCATGATTCCCGAAGATCTTGACTTTACAACAGTCTTTGATGATATCTTCAAGAAGTACACGGCCAAAGCGGAAGTCAACACCGTCAAGACGATGAATCTGGGCACGATGTACCAGATCAGCTATGATATTGAACTGAAGGATACCGCTAAGGAAAAGGAAATGATCGACCAGATCAGAGTCCGCAACGGCAACCTGGCAGTGGTTTCCAGCCGCCATGCGACCATGACGGAGGAACTCTAGGAGGCATAGGATGAAAAAGGCATATCTTCTGACGCTGGCCATGGCCTTCGGCCTGGCTGGCTGCAGCCAGAGCAGTACCCAGGCCGAAGACTACGTAAAACAGCCGGCCGGCCCGTCAGAAAATGCTGAACAGACACAGGTTCCGGAATCCGGAACCGTTTCTGCGCAGCCGGATACCACGATTACCTGCAACGGGAAAAACATTGAGATTAACGGGGACGGGGCTTTCTGGAACCAGACGCTCCTGAGCATCACCCAGCCCGGCACATATACCCTGAAAGGGTCTCTTGACGGCGCTGTTGCCGTCAATGTCAAAGGCAGGGTCACACTTGTCCTGGATAACATATCAGTACAGTCTAACGGCATCAGTGCAATTGCCGTTGAGCAGGCGGATCAGGTGACCGTAAGGCTTGCCGAAGGATCACAGAACAGCCTGACCGCAGCAGAACCAGCAGCCGACCAGGAAACAGATGCCGTGCTGTTTTCCAAAGATGACCTGGTCATTGAAGGAAACGGAACCCTGTCTGTGAGCGGTGAGGCTTCCGGCATCCATGGCAAGGATTCAGCAGAGATTCACGATGCCAGGCTGACCATCGACTGTCTGAACCATGGGATTTCCGGCAAGGACGAAATCCTTGTCGACAATGCCGTCCTGCATATTACAACAAAAGAAGGCGATGGCCTGCATTCCGCCAATGAGGAAAAAGGCACAATCACCCTGAACAACAGCACTCTGGAAATGATGACAGCTGATGACGGCATCGATGCGGAAGGGCTGA
>JAFWCP010000189.1 GCA_017536845.1 Solobacterium sp.
AGCCTGACGCCCAGCTCTTCTTCCAGCGCGATGACGCGGTTGGACACCGTGGACTGGGATAAATACAGGTGGTTGGCGGCTGCCGTGATATTGCGGTATGACGCAATGGTCAGAAATGTCCGAATCTGGTCGTAGTCCATAGTACCTCCTTAAATATCGAAATCATGGATATTATAAATCAAAAATATCCGTTTCATGACGCATTTGAGACATGGTAAAGTGTACCCGCAAAGAGGATGAGGCAGGTAAGACAATGACCTGCGGAACATCACAACAGGAAAACGGGAGGGAAAAACATGAAACTGACAAAAGAACTGATCAAAACATACGCACAGATGCCGACCGGAAACGTTGCCGACAACAACCCCAACGGCGGCGTTCTGCCTTCAGCCATCAGACCGCTCGACCCCACCCTGCATATGATCGGCAGGGCAGTCACCGTCGACTGTGCGCCGGGCGACAACCTGGCCCTGCACCAGGGCATTGAAGCGGCCGGCGAGGGAGATGTGCTTGTCTTTGACTGCAAGGGTTTTACCGAAGCCGGCCACTTCGGCGACATGATGGCCAATGCCTGCAAGGTCAAGGGCATTGCCGGCGTCATCATCAACGGCAGCTGCCGGGACGGTGAAGATATCCGGGCCCTGCATTATCCCGTCTATGTCAAGGCACTCTGTCCTGCCCATACGGTCAAGGAAGCCCTGGCGAAGATTAACGTGCCGCTGAACATCGACGGCGTTATCGTAAATCCGGGCGACCTGATCTTTGCGGATGGTGACGGCATAGTCGTCATTCCGGCAGCGGAAGAAGATACCGTCATGGCCAGGGCAATGCAGAAATTCGAAAAGGAAAAGGAAATCCTGAAGAGGATCCTGAGCGGCGAAAGCACAATGGCCATTTACGGGTTTGACAGACTGGTCGAAGAAAAAAGATGACTGTAAGAGGACGTGGAAAGCTTCTGCGTCTTTTTTTCTGCCGTCGGGATACAAAAAGGCAAAGCCGGAAACGGCTCTGCCTGCTGTTCTGTAGTGACAGATTTATTCCACGTCCTGAAGGGCGTCATAGCCTTCTTCGGAGGTACGGATCTTGACAACATTTTCAACATCATATACGAAGATCTTGCCGTCACCGATATGGCCTGTATAAAGCACGCTCTTTGCCGTTTCGATGACGGTTCTGACCGGAACTTTTGAGACAACGATATCAAACTGCACCTTGGGCAAAAGGCTGGCTTCGGTTTCAATACCACGGTAGAATTCCGGCTTGCCTTTCTGGATGCCGCAGCCCAGGACGTGGGTAATCGTCATGCCGGTGATGCCGATGTCGACAAGCGCGTTTTTCAAAGGCTCCACATACGACTGCCGGCAGATGATTTCGACTTTGGAGAGCTTCGGCATCCCTTCCGTATGCTCTTTCCGGGCCGGTACAGCTTCCGGGGTATGGTCGTAAGAGAAAGCCTGTACAGAAGCCGTGTTCCCTTCTTCAATGTATTCCGGGATCATCGCAAAGCCGGCATACGCACTGGCCAGGCCATGTTCCGTCACATCCAGGCCAAGGGTTTCTTCTTCCCGGCTGACCCTGAGCCCGAAAACCGCCCTGATCAGCAGGAAGACGGCTGTCATCGTGACACCTGTCCATGCCGCAACAGCCAGGACACCGGCCAGCTGAATTCCCAGCAGACGGAATCCGCCGCCATAGAACAGCCCCTGCATGACGGCACCGCCTTGATCCGCAATGGCATAGCCCGGCGCGGCCTTTGTCGCAAAGAGGCCGACGGCAATGGTTCCCCACAGGCCGTTGCAGCAATGCACCGCAACCGCACCGACAGGATCATCAATATGCAGCACACAGTCGAGCAGCCAGACGCCGAAGACGACCAGCAGGCCGGCCACTGTCCCGATGCACAGGGAGCCGAAGGCATCCGTCACATCACAGCCTGCCGTGACTGCCACCAGCCCGGCCAGCGAGGCATTCAGGCACATGGAGATATCAGGCTTCCCGTAGCGCAGCCAGGTAAATACCATGCAGGCAACCGTGGCGGCCGATGGCGCAATTGTCGTGGTGAGGAAAATCGAACCAAGCTGCGGTACTGTCCCGGCGGCAGCGCCGTTGAAGCCATACCAGCCAACCCAGAGGATAAAGCATCCCAGAGCGCCAAAGGTGATGTTGTGGCCGGGAATGGCATTGACCTTGATGATTTTTCCATCCCTGTCCCGGCGGTATTTGCCGATACGGGGGCCGAGCATCTTCGCCCCGATCAGGGCTGAGATGCCGCCGACCATATGGATGGCACAGGATCCCGCAAAATCATGAAAGCCGATCTGTGCCAGCCAGCCGCCGCCCCAGATCCAGTGCGCTTCCACCGGGTAGATCAAAGCCGAAATGACTGCGGAATACACACAGTAGGACAGGAACTTCGTACGTTCTGCCATAGCCCCGGAGACAATCGTCGCCGTAGTCGCACAGAAGACAAGGTTGAAAACAAATGCTGAATAGTCAAAGCCGGTATAGCCGGTGAACAGGTCAAACCCCGGCCTGCCGATGAAGCCGGCAAGGTCTTCTCCCATAAGAAGGCCATAACCGATCAGAATGAAGACGATGGTTCCGATGCAGAAATCCATCAGATTCTTCATCAGGATATTGCCGGTGTTTTTCGCTCTGGTAAATCCGGCTTCAACCATCGCAAAGCCGGCCTGCATCCAGAAAACCAGTGCAGCTCCGGCCAGGAACCATACACTGAATACTTCTGAACTGACGAATGTCCGTAATGTTTCATCCATACTTTTTTCCTCCTGAATATTCTGAAACAAAATCAGTCACAGCTGTGGACTTCCGGTTCCCGCCTGTTGAAAAGGCAAGGGCACCGCTATGGGCACCCTTGCCTCAATGCTCAGAATAGTACATGTCCGGGAATCTGCTGTCAACGTCTTTTTTTTCGGCATCCGCAAGGCCGGACGGCGTCTTTCCTTATTAATTGCGAAGAATGAAAATTTTGCAGAAAGTGAAAATGAATAGAAAATTTTCAGAAAACATCATGTAAAAACAATTGACGTCAACAAGATGCATAGGGTAGAATGCCTGCATAACAAAAGCGTTGCGGAAGAGGAGTACAGCCGGACCTTCATAAGAGAGAACGGGCGATGGTGGAAATCCCGTATGAAACCGGTATGGAAAAACACTTCCAAGTCCGACCTGAACGGCAAGGGTGGCCAGTAGGGAAGGCGTGAAAGGCGGCACGTTACCCTCGCCGGGGTTTGATGGAACCTATGAGAAGCAAATCAGGTGGCACCACGGAGAGGCAGCCTTCGTCCTGAATCATTTCAGGAAGACTGCCGAAAACGGAGGTGCCTTTATGTGTTCGATTTTCACTGTACTTTCCAGGAATGTTCCGTATGACCGGCTGAAGCAATGCTTTGATGAAACCGTATCAAGAGGCCCGGATATGAGCAGGCTCATGGAATTCCCCAAAGGCTGGATGGGTTTCCACCGGCTGGCCATCATGGGCCTGGATGAAAAGGGGATGCAGCCGTTTGAAATGAACGGTGACTATGCCGTATGCAATGGTGAGCTGTATGGGTTCAGGCCGATCCGGCAGAGGCTCATGGAAGAATACCCGCTTGTCTCAGGATCCGACTGTGAAATCATCCTGCCCCTGTATTACGAGTATGGGACCGACCTGTTCAAAACCCTTGATGCGGAATTCGCCATGATCATCTATGACCATAAAGAAGATATGGTCATTGCCGCAAGAGACCCCATCGGCATCCGGCCGCTGTATTACGGAATGCTGGAAGACGGCGCTTACGCATTTGCCAGTGAACCGAAAAACCTCATGGGGTTATGCCGGAAAATCCTGCCGTTTCCGCCTGGTCATTACTGGAGTGAGAAGGATGGCTTTGTCTGCTACAGCGACCCTGCCGCCGTAGGCCAGTTTACGATGAAGGATGAAGAAGCCATTTCGCAGAAGCTGAACCGTCTGCTCAGGGAGGCGGTAGCCAAGCGGCTTGACGCGGATGCGCCGGTCGGCTTCCTGCTTTCCGGCGGTCTTGATTCCTCTCTGGTCTGCGCCATTGCCCAGCAGATGAGCGATGCGCCCATCCGGACATTTGCCATCGGCATGGATACCGATGCCATTGACCTCAGATATGCCCGCATGGCGGCAGAATACATCGGTTCCAGCCATACCGAAGTCATCATGACGAAAGAAGAAGTCCTTTCTTCCCTGGAAGGCGTTGTCAGGCTGCTTGGGACATGGGACATCACAACCATCCGGGCATCCATGGGGATGTATCTGGTCTGCCGGTACATCCATGAGAATACGGACATTCGCGTGCTGCTGACGGGGGAAATCTCCGATGAGCTTTTCGGATACAAATACACGGATTTTGCGCCGGATGCGAATGCTTTCCAGAAAGAAGCGGAAAAGCGGATCCGGGAGCTTCATATGTACGACGTCCTGCGGGCAGACCGCTGCATTTCCGTCAACTCCCTGGAAGCCCGGGTTCCTTTCGGTGATCTGAAATTCGTGCGCTATGCAATGGCGGTGGACCCTGTCCTCAAAATGAACCGTCACAGCATGGGCAAATACCTGCTTCGAAAAGCCTTTGAAGATGACCATATCCTCCCGGATGAAATCCTCTGGCGGCAGAAGGCAGCTTTTTCCGATGCCGTGGGACATTCCATGGTGGATGACATCAAAGCATATGCGGAAAGACTGTACAGTGAAGAAGAATTCCGGCAGAAGTGTGCCCGTTACACATACTGTCCGCCGTTTACAAAAGAAAGCCTCCTCTATCGGGAACTGTTTGAAAAATACTATCCGGGCAATGCGGAAATGATTGCCGATTTCTGGATGCCCAACAGGACATGGCAGGGATGCAATGTCAACGATCCAAGCGCCAGGGTGCTTTCCAATTACGGGGCCAGCGGCATGTGAAAGGAGGGACAGACATGAAATTCACAAAGATGCAGGGACTGGGCAATGATTATCTTTACTTTCATGAAGAAGTGCCGGCGGATGTATCAAAGCTGAGCATCCTTCTTTCCGACCGCCATTACGGCATCGGTGCCGACGGGCTGATCTATATCACCCATTCGGATGCCGCGGATTTCGGCATGCGCATCTTCAATGCCGACGGGTCCGAAGCGCTGATGTGCGGCAACGGGATCCGCTGCGTCGGCAGATACATCTATGATAAAGGGCTGAGTGACAAAACCGACCTGAACATTGAAACACGGTCCGGCATCCGCCGCCTCAGGCTTGATGTCCAGGAAGGAAAAGTGGTTTCGGTTTCGGTCAATATGGGCAGGGTTGCTGTTTCTTCGCCGCAGGAAATCACCGTGCAGGGACAGGCATATACCCTGTATCCGGTCAGCACCGGCAATCCCCATGCCGTCATCTTCACGGATGAAGAAGGGCTGTGCCTGCCGGAAAAGGTAGGGTCGGACATTGAACATTATCCGCTGTTCCCCGGCGGGGTGAACTGTGAATTCGTCAGCCTCCGCCCGGACGGCACGCTCCGCATGCGGGTATGGGAAAGAGGCAGCGGCGTGACGATGGCCTGCGGGACAGGCGCCTGCGCCAGTGCCGCAGCGGCTGTTTTTACCGGCAGGGCATCTGCAGAAAAGCCTGTATATGTCGAGCTTGACGGCGGCATTCTGGAATTCCGGCAGGAAGACGGTGATTTCTGGATGAAAGGGCCGGCGGAATTTGTCTATGAGGCGGAAATTGAAATGGAAGGAGGAAAAACCGCATGAGCTGCATGAACCTCAATTATACGAAAGTGAAGGACTCTTATCTGTTTGCCGGGATCCGGGAACGGATTGATGCCTGGCTGCAGGCAAATCCGGGAAAGAAAATCCTGCGCCTGGGCATCGGCGACGTTACCCAGCCGCTTTGCCCGTCGGTGATCCGCGCCCTGCATGAAGCGGTGGAAGACCAGGCTCATGCCGAATCTTTTCACGGCTATATGCCCGAATGCGGCGATCCGGCTTTGCGGCAGGCCATTGCGCAATGGTACCGGCAGCGGAACATCCCCGTTGACTGGCAGGAAGTGTTTGTCTCAAGCGGTGCCAGTGATGAACTCGGCGATATTCTGCATCTTTTTGACCGTTCCCTGCCGGCTATGATTCCGGAACCGGCATATCCTGCCTACGTGGATGCCAACATCATGGACGGCCGGGAAGTCATCTGCCTTGACGCATCGCCGGAAAACGACTTTCTGCCGCTGCCACCGGTGACGGAAGTCCAGGCGCTGATCTATCTCTGCTCGCCGGACAATCCCACCGGTTCGGTCTGCACACGGGCATGCCTGGAACAGTGGGTTTCCTATGCCGCCCGCACCGGCTCGGTGATCCTGTTTGACGCGGCGTATGAATCCTTTGTCAGCGATGAGGACATCCCCCGCAGCATTTATGAAATTGCCGGCGCTTATGCATGCGCCATTGAAATCTCCTCCCTTTCCAAGACGGCCGGCTTCACCGGCACCAGATGCGGCTATACCGTCATCCCGCAGAAACTGGTAAGGGACGGGCTGAGCCTCAATGCAATGTGGGTGCGCAACCGCACAACCCGCACAAACGGCATTTCCTGTATCATCCAGAAAGGCGCCCTGGCTGTGTTCAGCGAAGAAGGGCAGAAAGAAGTACGGCAGCTTCATGAAATATACCGCCGGAATGCGCAGAACTTCATGCAGGCGCTGGCCGCAGCCGGCCTTTCCTATACCGGCGGGAAGAACTCTCCCTATATCTGGATGAAATGTCCGGGAAATCTAGGCAGCTGGGAGATGTTTGACCTCCTGCTGCAGCAGGCACAGGTCGCCGCAACGCCCGGCGTCGGGTTTGGCAGCAGCGGCGAAGGCTGGATCCGTTTCTCCATGTTTGCGGATGAAGCCGACATTCAGGAAGCCGGCCGCAGGATCATCCGGCTGCGGAATGAAAAAGTTTTCTGAAAATAACTGTTGACAATATTCATAACGGAGATTAGTATGATGGCTGTTAGAGCAAAGGTGCCCGGACAGCGGGTTTCCTTTGCTCTTTGTTTTTCAAGGAGGAATAAGAGTATGAGTTACACAAAAGAAGACATCGTCAGAATGGTGGAAGAAGGGGATGTGGAGTTCATCCGCATGCAGTTCACGGACATTTTCGGAAGGCTGAAAAATGTCGCGATTACTTCCTCGCAGATCAGAAAGGCTGTAAACAACGAAATCATGATCGACGGCAGCTCCATTGAAGGCTTCGTCAGAATCAATGAATCTGATATGTACCTTCATCCAGATCTTGATTCTTACGCAGTGCTGCCCTGGCGGCCTTCCCAGGCCCGGGTTGCCAGACTGATCTGTGATGTTTACAACCCCGACGGGACACCGTTTGTCGGCGATCCTCGCAGCATCCTGAAAAAGACACTCGCCCGGGCGGCGGAAAAGGGCTATTCCTTCAATGTCGGCCCGGAATGTGAATTCTTCCTGTTCGAGACCGATGACAACGGTCAGCCGACGACAAAGACAAGTGATGATGCCGGGTATTTCGACCTTGACCCGCTTGACCATGGCGGATCGACAAGACGTGAAATCTGTCTCATGCTCGAAAAGATGGGATATGAAGTCGAAGCCAGCCATCATGAAGTTGCCCGCGGCCAGCATGAAATTGACTTCAAATACGGCGATGCCCTCAGAACTGCCGACAACGTCATGACGTTCAAGCTCGCGGTCAAGACCGTTGCCCAGAAGAACGGCCTCCATGCAACCTTCATGCCCAAGCCGATCTTCGGCATCAACGGCAGCGGCATGCATACAAACATGTCCCTGTTCAAGGACGGCGTCAACATCTTTGCGGATAAGGCAGATCCAAGAGGCCTTTCGAAGGAAGCGTATTCCTTCATCGCCGGCATTCTTGCGCATATCCGTTCCATGAGCGCCATTACAAACCCGCTGGTCAACAGCTACAAGCGCCTGGTGCCCGGCTACGAAGCACCGTGCTATATTTCTTGGTCGGCATCCAACCGTTCGGCCCTGATCCGGATTCCGGCGGCCCGCGGCCAGGCGACAAGAGTCGAGCTGCGCTGTCCGGACCCTTCCTGCAACCCGTATCTTGAACTTGCCGTATGCCTGGCAGCCGGACTGGACGGCATTGAACGCGGCCTGACCCCGCCGGAAGAGGTCGTCGACAACATCTTCGTCATGAGCGAGGCAGAACGCAGGGAAAAAGGCATTGAAAGCCTGCCGGGAAACCTGAAGGAAGCGGTCGACCTCATGCTGGAGGACAAGGTCATCTGCGATACACTTGGCAGCCATATCGTCAGCCAGTACAGCGCCGGCAAGTATGCTGAGTGGGATGCCTACCGGACTTCGGTTTCCGAGTGGGAAATCAACCAGTATCTCATGATGTATTAAACACTGTTATGACAAAATTCGCAGTCGCGTTCCGTGATGAGAAAACGGCCGAAAGAATCGCTTCCCTTCTGCGGGAAAGCGGCTATGAAGTAATCCGCACCTGTTCCTCCGCCGATGAAGTCAGACGGACGTTCAGGATGATACAGGACGGTATCCTCATTGCCGGCGTACGGCTGAGAAACAGGTCACTGGATGAGGTGGCAGGTGACCTGAATGACCATGTGGAAATCCTGTGCCTGTGCCGTCCGGACCAGTTTGCCCAGATCAGTTCAGAAAAGATTTTCCGCCAGGCCATGCCGGTAAGCAAATCCGTACTGATCGCCTGGGCCGACATGCTGGTGCAGCTGCATTATCAGCGGCTGCCCCGCCGGCCGGAAACAGACCGGGAGATGATCCACAGGGCCAAAGCCCTCATCATGGAACAGAAACAGATGGATGAAACAGAAGCCCACCGTTATCTGCAGCGTCTCAGCATGAACCTTTGCTTGCCCATGTCAGAGGTTGCTGAAAAGATTGTCTGCGGGGAAACATACAACGAATAGGAATGACCGGGATCCTGGGATCCCGGCTTCCGCCTCTTAAGTAACACGGGAGAATGAATATGGCACAGAAACACATCGGAACAATGGACCATGATGCCTGCGGCATCGGCGCCATTGTCAATATTGACGGACACCGTACATATGCGGCGGTGGATGATGCGCTGCATATCGTGGAACACCTTGGCCACCGGGCCGGCAAAGACGCCAGCGGCGAAGTCGGCGACGGGGTCGGAATCCTTCTGCAGATCTCACACCGCTTCTTCAGGAAAGCCGCCCTTGCGGAAGGCATCGAACTTCCCGGGGAAGGGGAATACGGCATCGGCATGTTTTTCTTTCAGGGCGACCAGGTTTCCCAGGTCATTTCCTGCCGGATGTTCGGGGTGATTGCGGAAAAGTACGGAATGAAGGTGCTGGGCTGGCGTGATGTGCCGGTGCAGTGCGGCATCCTGGGGGCAAAGGCGCTTGAAAGCATGCCGACGATCCGCCAGGTGTTCCTGGCAAAGCCGGATGACTGCGAGAAAGGGCTTGCCTTCGACCGGCTTCTTTATGTGGCGAGAAGGGAATTTGAACAGGGGAATGACAGTACCTACATCGTTTCGCTTTCTTCCCGTACCATCGTCTATAAGGGGATGTTTCTCGTCAGCCAGCTGCGGCTGTTTTACGAAGACCTTCAGTCCGAAGATTATGAGACGGCGATTGCGGTTGTGCATTCCCGCTTTTCCACCAACACCAACCCGAGCTGGAACCGTGCCCATCCTTACCGGATGATTGCCCATAACGGGGAGATCAATACGATTTCAGGCAACCATGACCGCATGCTTGCCCGTGAGGAAACCATGCATTCAGCCTTGAGCGAACCGTACATTGACATGATCTATCCGGTCATCAACGACGACGGGTCAGACTCTGCCATGGTCGACAACACGCTTGAATTCATGTATATGAGCGGGATTGACCTGCCCCTGGCGTTAATGATCATGATTCCCGAGCCCTGGCGCAACAATGATTCCATTTCCCAGGACAAGAAGGATTTCTATCATTACTATGCAACAATGATGGAACCATGGGACGGCCCGGCGGCGGTGATTTTCACGGACGGGGAAAGGCTGGGTGCCTGTCTTGACAGGAACGGCCTGCGGCCGGCCAGGTATTACGTCACCGATGACAACCGCCTGATCCTGTCCTCGGAAGTCGGCGTCCTGGACTTTGCGGAAGAGCATATCGTGAAGAAATCCCGCCTGATGCCGGGCAAGATCCTTCTGGCCGATACGCTGAAAAAGAGGATCATTGATGATGAAGAATGCAAAAACACATACATCAGCGCCAACCCGTACGGCGAATGGCTGAGCCTGCATCTGAAGAAGCTCAGCAACCTGCCGATTCCCAACCACCGTCTTCCCAACCACGACCAGAAAACCCGCGACAAGCTTTACAAGGTGTTCGGCTATTCTTATGAAGATGTGCGCGATGTCCTTTACCATATGGCAAAAAACGGGGTGGAACCGACCGCATCCATGGGGCATGATACCCCGCTGACCCTGTATTCCCGTTCCCATGACAGGCTGTTCGGATATTTTTACCAGCGGTTTGCCCAGGTCACAAATCCGCCGATTGATTCCATCAGGGAAAAAATCGTCACTGATACAGCTGTCTATCTTGGTTCTGAGGGAAACCTTCTCGAAGAAAAAAGCACCAACTGCGCGGTTCTGGAAATCATCAACCCGATCCTGAGCGGGACCGACATGATGAAAATCAAAGCCCTGCGCCAGCCGCATCTGAAATGCGCCGTCATCAGCATGCTGTATTATCCCAATACCTCCCTGAGCAAGGCGGTGGAGCAGCTTTGCTTCAGCTGCGACAGGGCCTATACAGCCGGGGCCAACATCCTTGTGCTGAGCGACCGCGGCGTTGATGAAAACCATCTTCCCATTCCCAGCCTTCTGGCTGTTTCGGCTGTGGAACAGCATATGGTGCGCACCAAGAAATGCACCCAGCTTTCCCTGATTGTGGAAAGCGGCGAACCCTGCACCGTGCATGACTGCGCCGCCCTTCTTGGTTTCGGCGCCCGGGCAGTCCATCCCTACCTGGCCCAGGAATGCATTGTCGAGCTGATTGATCTTGGCATCCTGGACAAGGATTATCATACAGCCATCGATGATTACAACCGGGCTGTCCGTGACGGGATTGTCAAGATTGCCGCCAAGATGGGCGTTTCGACAATTCAGTCCTACCAGTCCGCAAGGATATTTGAATCGCTTGGACTGGCGGATGAAGTGATTGATGCCTATTTCTCAGGCACGGTTTCCGACGGCGGCCCGGTCACCCTCAAAGACATTGAAAAGGATATCCTCTACCGTCACGCCCATGCCTTTGACCCGCTGGGCCTGCAGGTGGATACCACCCTCGACAGTATCGGCAGCCATGGCCTGCGTTCCAATGACGCCGCCGAAAACCACCTTTACGCACCGGAAGTGCTTGTTGCCCTGCGTACCGCCGCTAAGAGCGGGAAGTATGAGGATTATCAGAAATATACCGGCCTCCTGTATGCCATGGCGCCCCATCGCCTGCGTGATACGTGTTCCTTTGCCCAGGGGCGTACACCGGTCCCGCTGGAAGAGGTGGAGCCGGCTGAGGAAATCGTGAAGCGTTTCAATACCGGGGCCATGTCCTTCGGCTCCATTTCAAAGGAAGCTCATGAAACCATGGCGGAAGCGATGAACAGGCTTCATGCCCGTTCCAATACAGGCGAAGGCGGGGAAGACCCGGCCCGTTACGGAACGGTGCGCAATTCGGCTGTCAAGCAGGTTGCCTCAGGCAGGTTCGGGGTGAATATGGCATATCTGAACAGCGCAAAGGAAATCCAGATCAAGATGGCCCAGGGTGCCAAGCCGGGCGAAGGCGGCCACCTTCCGGCCAACAAGGTCTATCCATGGGTTGCCGCAACCCGCTGTTCCACTCCGGGCGTGGCACTGATTTCACCGCCTCCCCATCATGATATCTATTCCATCGAGGATCTGGCGCAGCTGATTTATGATCTGAAAAACGCCAACCGCGAAGCCCGGATTTCCGTCAAGCTTGTCAGTGAAAAGGGTGTCGGCACAGTTGCCTGCGGCGTTGCCAAAGCCGGCGCTTCGGTGATTCTGATTTCCGGCAGCGACGGCGGCACTGGTGCTGCTCCGTTCAGTTCGATTCACCATGCCGGCCTGCCATGGGAGCTGGGAATCATTGAAGCCCACCGCTGCCTGACCGCCAGCAATCTCAGAGAACAGGTGATCCTGCAGACGGACGGAAAGCTGATGAGCGGCCGGGACGTTGTAATTGCGGCAATGCTGGGAGCGGAGGACTTCGGCTTTGCCAGCGGGCCGCTGGCAGCGATGGGCTGCATGATGATGCGGGTGTGTTCGAAAGATACCTGTCCTTTCGGCATTGCGACCCAGAATGAAACACTCCGCCGCAGGTTCAAAGGAAAACCGGAACACGTCATGCACTACATGTTGATGATCGCGGAAGAGGTACGCCATATCATGGCCGGGCTCGGCATCAGGACCATGAATGAACTGGTCGGCCGCAGCGACCTTCTGGTGACAAACGAAAACATGCCTTATGCCGATGACCTGAAGGAAAGCCTGCATGTCCATTGCGAACAAGGCCGTACGTTTGACTTCGGCCTGGAGAAGACAGTGGATATGAAAGTCCTGGTCCCCTGGTACCACGACTGCCTCAGCACGGAAAGAAAGCCGCTTGCGGAAGTGAAGCTTTCTGCATCGGACCGTACGGTCGGAACATTGCTTGGCTCGGAAATCATACGGACAGGCAAAGGGATGGATCCGGATGATGCCTGGACGGTCAGTTTCTGCGGGTCTGCCGGGCAGTCCTTCGGGGCTTTTATCCCCAGAGGGCTGACATTGAAGCTGCATGGCGATGCCAATGACTATGTGGGCAAAGGGCTTTCCGGAGGGAAAATCATCATCGTGCCGAAAGAGGATGCTTCGTTTGTCTGGAACCATAACATCATTGCCGGCAATGTCGCGCTGTATGGGGCAACCGGCGGAACTGCCTATTTTGCCGGCATCACCGGGGAACGCTTCTGCGTCCGCAACAGCGGGGCCCGCGCAGTATGCGAAGGATGCGGTGACCATGGCCTGGAGTATATGACCGGCGGGATTGCCGTGATCCTTGGGGAAACAGGGAAGAACTTCGCGGCAGGCATGAGCGGCGGCATTGCCTATGTGCTGGATGAAAAACACAGCCTGTACCGGCATATCAGTCCCGGATCCATTGTCCTGAAAGAAGTGACAGAAAAGTATGATATTCATCAGCTCAGGGGAATCCTTGAAGACTATTACAGGGAAACAGGTTCTCCCAAAGCAAAGATGATCCTGGAACATGAAGATGAATGGCTGCCGCATTTCAAGAAAATCATCGCAGCCCCGTACCAGGCAATGGTGGAAAGAATCTCATATTATGAAGAACAGGGCATCAGCAGGGAAAATGCGGAAATGGCAGCGTTCACGGAACTGACGCAGACGCATGGAGGTGAATGATGGGAAAACCGGACGGATTCCTTCTTTATCAGAGAAAAGAAGACTGTGAGCGTACATGCGCTGACAGAATCAATGACTATCAGGAAATCCGCATTTCATCGCGGCCTGAAGAGAGACGGAAACAGGCAGCCCGCTGCATGGACTGCGGTGTTCCTTTCTGTCAGTCGGCAATCCGGCTGAACGGCATGGTAACCGGCTGTCCTCTGCATAACCTGATTCCGGAATGGAATGACCACATCTATCGTGGCCATGATGAACATGCCTTAAGAAGGCTGCTGAAAATGAACCCCTTTCCGGAATTCACCGGAAGGGTGTGTCCGGCCCTTTGCGAGAAGGCCTGCGTCAATGGCTGTGACGGCGACCCGGTCACAATCCGCGACAATGAGCGCTGGCTGTCGGAAGCCGGATTCTCACAGAACCTGATCAGGCCGGCTGACATTTCTGTCCGTTCAAAAAAGAAAGTGGCCGTGATCGGCAGCGGGCCTTCCGGCCTGGCAGCGGCTTACCGGCTGAATGTCAGAGGCCACCATGTCACGGTGTATGAACGGGATGAAAAGCCCGGCGGCCTGCTGATGTACGGGATCCCCAATATGAAACTGGACAAAAAGGTCGTCGAGCGCAGAACCGCACTGATGGCAGAAGAAGGGGTTGATTTCAGGACCGGCATCAGCGTCGGCCAGGATATCACCCTTGCGGAACTCAGAGAACAATATGACGCCGTCATTCTTGCCTGCGGAGCGTCGCAGGCAAGAATGCCAGCGGTTGAAGGCATTGAGAGCACTGAAGGCGTCATCAAGGCAGTGACGTACCTTGCCGAAACAACCCGGCATCTGCCCGCGCTTCCGAAAATCAATGCGGAAGGAAAAAACGTGGTGATTCTCGGCGGCGGCGATACAGGCAATGACTGCGTCGCAACAGCAATCCGGCAGAAATGCACTTCGGCTGTCCAGCTCGAAATGATGCCCGCCCCGCCGCAGGAGAGAAGGGAAGACAATCCCTGGCCGCAATGGCCAAGGGTCATGAAAACCGACTACGGCCAGCAGGAAGCCATGCATGTGTTTGGCAAGGACCCCCGCATCTTCTCAAAAACGCTGACTGCCCTGGTCAAAGAAGGGGAGGTGCTCAAAGCTGTCGAAACGGCTGACATCCATTTTGAAGGCGGCAAGCCCGTCATCAGTGAAGAAAGAGAAATTCTGCCCTGCGACCTTCTGGTCATTGCAGCCGGGTTCACCGGGTGTGAAACAGCACTGCCGCTTTCCGCCGGCGTCAGTCTGACGGCGCTGAATACCGTTGCCGCAAAGGAAGGCGGCTATGCCACGAACGTGCCGGGGATTTTCACCTGCGGTGACATGCACAGGGGCGCTTCCCTTGTTGTATGGGCCATCCGGGAAGGTCTTGAATGCGCCCGGGAAGTGGATGAATGGATGATGGGATATACCAATCTGATCTGAAAGAAAGGACATGCAGATGAGTATTCATGAAGAATGCGGTGTGTTCGGGATTTTTTCCCCGCAACGCACGGATTTGGCTACCCTTACCTATTATGCTCTCTATGCCCTGCAGCACAGAGGTCAGGAGAGCGCGGGGATCGCGATCAACGATGACGGTGTCTTTTCCTCCTGCCGGGATACAGGCCTGGTGGCCGAGGTGTTCTCACCGGAAAAGCTCAGGAGATTGGGCGAGGGAAATATCGCTGTCGGTCACGTCCGCTACAGTACCACTGGCTCTGACAGCAAGCGAAACATTCAGCCGCTGCTTGTCAATCACTATAAGGGGCAGATGGCCCTGGCCCACAATGGCAATCTGACGAACGCGTCTCCTCTGCGTCGTGAGCTCGAAAGCCGAGGCTCCATTTTTCACTCCACGTCAGATACCGAGGTTATTGCCTATACGATCGTCCAGGAGCGTCTGTCCTCACCCTCCATTGAAGCGGCGGTTTCCGCTGCGATGGATCGCCTGGAGGGGGCCTATTCGCTTGTCATTTCCTCTCCCTCCAAGCTGATTGCCGCGCGGGATCCCCACGGCTTTCGCCCGCTGTGTATGGGAAAGCTACCCGACGGCGCTGTCGTTTTTGCCTCGGAAACCTGTGCGCTGGATGCGATCGGCGCTGCCTTCATGCGGGATGTTCTGCCCGGTGAAATCGTCACGGTCAGCGCGGACGGCATAGGCTCTGATCGCTCGCATTGCGGAAAAACAGAGAAAAAGCTGTGTGTCTTTGAATACATCTATTTTGCCCGACCCGATTCGGTCATCGACGGCGCCAGCGTTCATCTGGCCAGGCAAGGAGCCGGACGTATTCTGGCGCAAGAACATCCGGTGGAGGCCGACGTGGTGATCGGCGTTCCGGATTCCGGCCTTGACGCCGCGCTGGGCTATGCGCAGGAGAGCGGTATTCCTTACGGGATCGGTTTTATCAAGAACAAAT
>JAFWCP010000190.1 GCA_017536845.1 Solobacterium sp.
ATTCAGATCTGCAACCAGATCATAGCTGGCCTGATTCGGCCATACAACAAAGCTGACCGAATAAGTGCCGCCGTCAAGCAGGAAATCGTCGGCCCCAAGTTCCCAGGTCACCGTACCGCCTTCATTGGGATCAAGCGGTGACGGCACAAACTTCGCGTTACGCTGTTCTGCAGTAAGTCTCTGATCCGTAACATCATTACCATTTGCATCGGTAACTTTGTAAGTGAAGTTTTTGGGATCATTGTTTACAAACGTGGTGGCTGTCATGCTGGTGATACCATCCATGATGGTCAGATTCGTATATCCCATACGGGCAGATGCTTCTGCAAGAATGGCATCGAAAGCTTCTCTCATACCAGCTTCCGTTGATCCATCATAATAGCCGGTATTAGACAAAGCCTGCATTCTGTCAGCATCGCCGAAAATACTGACATTGAACAGTTCACTCTTATCATCCTCAACTATTTCTCTGGCCTGATCTTCAGCTCGTGCAAAATTATGTCCTTCCGGATCAGTAAGTCCGTTTCCGTAAACACCGGGTATCATATTGGTAATCAGACCGGATGTTCCAATTCTTGTACCGTCATCATATTCAGCGTTGATATCATCAGGATTTCCTGATATCAATCCATCCGGCGTTGTACGTGCCGTCGGATTGCCATCGGAGATAAAGATAATGTATTTGGGATCATCATCCGCAAACCGCACGGCTTCAGGATGACCTTCATAAGTATTGCCTCTGGCAATTCTCAGAGCTGCATCCCAGTTGGTAGCGCCTCTTGAATCACTACCATCTTGAGTTTCTTCAAACCATGTATGGCAGGCATTCACCCAGGACAGAACAGTTGCCTCATCAGTTGAAGGCTGATGCACCTGCATGATATCAGACGCAAATTCCACAAAACCGATTTCGATATTATCCGGATTAGCAGTCGTATTTTTCGCCAACAGTTTTTCCGCCAGATATTCCACCGCCGCTTTCGCAGCATCCATACGTGTATATGTAGGGCTGTATTTTGGACCGCAGTATGAAACAGGGTTATAGTAGTCATATCCTAAAGTATGAGTCACTCCCTGGTCATCTGTAAATCTGAATAATCTTTGGACAATCGCAGCGCCAAAAGGTGCCAGCTTGTAGTACTTCCCATTATAAAGTGTATAAGTACCATGCTCGTCATCACGTACCCATTCATTTCCTTCAACCGGTTCATGCATACTGTTGGAACTGTCAAAAATGATGACGATATTAGCCTTACTGGAAGAACTTGCCTCAACATGCGGGACATTCATGCTCAATGTAACGGTATATGTTCCATCGCCGTTAGGCGTCAGTGTCTTATGTCCATCCGCATCGCCGAGCTGTTCAAGGTCCACTTCAGGAACGGGTTTGGGATGCTGAGGTCTTGTGCCTCCGCCCTCATATACACTGCCATTGGGATCCCCGTAAACAAACGTGACATCAACATCGCCGCCGATCAGATTCGAGAAGCCTCTGTACTCATCATCAACATACGTATAGAAGAACTCTCCGTCATTATTACGTATGATCCTCAGCTTATTGAAGTTCTCCGACTTCTGGCCGTTCAAGAGTGTGACAGAAGTATTCTTGATGACTTTTCCTTCGATTTCAGGAATATATTGAGACATCATCAGATCCACGCCCTCATTGGTTACAGGCACAGATACGCTGTAGTCTTCCGCGATTTTCTGGTTGTCAACATCAAAGTAATGGAAATGGACTGTCACATTATCCTGATCCTGAGTATAACGATAATCAATGTCAATCACTTTATCAGGCATCCCATAAGCGCCGACATACATTCCATTCTGCAGGAAGTAGCAGGTCATTCCCTCATCAGTCAGGGTAAGTTCTATCGAATCAAACCCCTGGAATTCATGGCTCTGCAGATAGAGGAAGTCCATATTATCGATAAGCTTCAGCAGCTGATCCGGCCCTTCATTTGCCTCCTTGAGGAAAACCACAGTTCCATCTTCCGTTGCGTCAGCAGTAATCTGTTTTGTTTCCGCCAGTTCTGTTCCGTTTTCATCGTAATAATGCAGGCGGATACTGGCAGTTGTCTCATTCTGAGGATCATCGCCGGGATCTGGATCACCGCCAGGCTGAGGATTGTCATTTTGATAGAACAGATAAATGTCAGTTTCATTTTGATTTTCTGTACTGAAACTTCCGACAGATTCTCCGTCATAAAGGAAATTCACTGTGGCGTCGCTTCCGTTACTGCTTCCATAAAACTGGTCAATTACTTCCTGTCCCCATTGTGCCTGCATGAATGTATACCCTTCCAGCACAGGAACATACTCAGAACCTGCTGTCAGATTGACATTACTATCGTAGCCGACCGATGCAGAGAAAGCCGTGACGCCGTCTATTTCATTTCCCTCTTCATCATAGAAATGGATATGGAAAGTTGCTACGGTATTTCCGTATTGATTGGTCAGATAGATTTCGTGGTCTGACTGAGCATCGGTGACCTGTAAGGCAAAAACTTCCCCTGACTTCATCGTAACTGTCAGATATTCTGCTGAATCAAATGGTTTCAAAGAGATCAGCACCCAGTCAGGGGCATGGAATTCCTTTGCGTTCATTGCCGCAATCTGTTCTTCACTGAGTTCTGCAGAATACTCGCATACAAGGCCAAGGTCTTCCTTCAGTCGACCGGCTGTAGTATCTTCTTCAATCCTGACAGGTACGACAAGCTCTTCATTGGAGAACTTCACCGTATCAATGCTCTGCAGGAATCTTTCGGAAGTACCATTGCTGTCTTCGCTGTTTTCATAAAGGCCAAGCATGTCTGCCAGACTCCTAAGGCTGATGGCGTCACCGCCGGCCAGGCTGACATCATATACCTTGCCGTCTACGTTCCGATGCAAGAACTCAACGGTATAGCATACAGCATAGACGGAGAAGGAATCCGCATCGAAAGTAACGGTTTCCTCACCGTCGATTCTCTTCCATTCAGCATCCACTTCTTCACTCCTGCCGTCATGGATGTGAACAACGTGCACATTCTGATTGTCTTCTTTCTGGTAATCAGACAGTCTGAGAGTGACGCCGACGGTCTTTTCCGGCTGGATTTCATTTTCTTCTTCCAGAATGGACAGGTTAAACATGTCAACATGTGAAAGGTCAAGATAAGCAAGCACGCTTTCAGCCATCTGCAGGTTTTCTGCATACCCTTCCGATTCAGCATCAAGTTTTTCTACATTGAAGACTGCATCATCCGGAATATTTGCACCGGCGGTAAAGGTTAATGAGAAGCCGTACAGTTCATTGAGAAGCTCAACCGGCTGATACACATAAGCCAGTGCTGCCATATCCACGAAAGATACGATGAGTTCATCATCTGCAGAATACCAGCCTTCATTGATGATACCGTTCATATCGACTTCTACAACATGCAGAATATTATCAGCCGCGTCTGTCACGATAGCCATATGGTCTGTCTTGCCATCCTGGTCATAGTCAATATAGATGATATCTCCGATATCAATCGGTCCGTCTGTCATCATGAAGTCAGACAGTCTTTCTTCAGGGATGCCTACCCAGTTCAGGATGAAGGAGAGGAAGCGGTCATCCGTATTTTGCTCTGTGAACAGTCGTTTTGTTTCAAAGCCTTCACTCATCCGGGATGCCGGTGTACCTTTCTGGCTCTGTGCTACAGTGACAATATCCTTGCACCAGTCTCCGCTTAATTCGAGATCATTAATCTTCTTTAACCATTCTTCTTTGCTTTCATTCTGATAAACGGTACCCTTTGTTACTGTTTCTGTGGTATTTCCTCTTGCATCTGCTGCAGTCAGTCGGATGCTGAAATCACCGGCTGTTTCCGGTGTCCAGAAAATGCTTCCTGCTTCGCTGTCCAGAGTTCCTGTTTCAACCTCTTCTCCATTGAGATAGATCGTATACGAAAGCATACTGGCATTGCCTGTCAGGTAATCAAAAGTCACTTCCTGCATGGGACTGACAACCGCCGGGGATGCATTGAGATATTCAATGGTCACAGGTTCATAGTATTCTACTGCTTCGGTGATATCTTCCTGTGTACCTTCTTCAACGACAGGTGAAAGGTCAATTCCCTCCTGTTCGACATGCACGCTTTCTTCGATGACTTCAGTTGTTGGAGTTGCATCAACAGGAGCAGCTTCCTGACGAACAGGCTGCGGCGTACTGATGACCGGATCATTATGTACCGGTTCCGGTACAGGTGTATTCACTGTTACAGATTCATCGTTTACACTTTCTGCCGATTCATTGTCAGCTGATTCACCATCTGTTTCATCTTCTGACGGCAAAACAGGCGGCTGTGTTTCCTGCACATTTTCTTCCTGCTGGTCAAGGCGGTTGAATTCTTCCAGTACGGCTTCATCCGGAAGCGAATTGTGTACAACCGGTTCCGGTGTAGGAACTATCTCATCATTGTCAATTACCGGATGTGATGCTGTCTCCACAATGACCTGCTCAGGCGCCGTTGATGTTGTCGGTGAGAACAGTTCGATCAGAGACACGAAATGCCCATTGTTTTCTGTTTCAAAGCATTGGGCGTTATGGATATGGCCATGCATGCCGCACATCAGAACATATTCAAAGCAGTTCTCATCATGGATGTGCTCCGGATCACTGTTCTGGCAGATCAGTTTGCGGTAATAGCATTTGGCTGTATGCTTATGTTCTACATAGCCGCAGTTCGGTGCAATGTTCGTTGCATCAGCCTTCTGCACCATACTCAATGAAACTGACATCATCACCATCAGTGACAATGAAATGGACACTACTGCGATCAGTTTATTTAAGTGTCTTTTAATAGTATATTTCTCCGCTATTTCAAAAAGCCTCTTATCCATCAGCCCGTCTCCTTTCAATAACCTGACAGCAAGCTCACTATTGTTGCCTCGGAAAATATGTCAAATGGCCGGTTTTCGTATTTGCCTGCAGATAGATCAATAATCGCACTTATTTAATACGTGCTATAGTACCAATTAATCTGCGCCTTTCCGTAGGTATATCATATCACGAAAAGCTTTGTAAAGGCTTTATATCTCATGAAAATGAGCTCTGTCTTCACAAAAATGCTCATGTTTTCCTTGTGTCGACCATCCAGAATATCAGTAAATCATCAGATCATGATCTTTGAAAGCGTTTGATTTATAGCGGTATAACAGCACAGAATTTCATCGACCTCATCCCATTTCAGACTGTTACAATTCATCCTGCATATTTTCATATGATAAAAACCGGCCGTTTTTCACGGTCGGTCGAATTGACTGATTTGTGCTGATAAATTACAGATCATGCTTTTTCAGGCATGACAGGCAATTACTGCATGATGCCGGTCAGCTCATCAAAGAAGTATTCCTTCCCATCGATGACATGCTTTCCCTTGCACATGGCACCGGTCATCTTGTCATAGTAGTAGAAGCCTTCATCGCAGGCGTACCATCCCTTGATCATTCTTCCATAGTGATCATAGCGCACCCACTTGCCCGGGGTATCGCCGATTGTTTCGGTGGCATAGATATACTGCAGCCAGACTTCCTTGTCTCTGGCGACCGCGCCGTTGTTGTTGGCGTCCAGCCAGTACCAGTTGTCAGAATGCGGATCATAGATCTCTCTGCCTCTTTCGATCTTGCTGTACTGCGTATCCCAGATATTCTGCGGGTCGCCGTACTGCCCCTGCTGCTTTCCGTTTTCGAACCAGTAGATATCAGAACCGTCATACATCTCGATCTCGTTTCCTTCACCATCCTTGAAACCGGTGTAGAGTTCCGGTTCTTCGGTCGGTTCGGGTTCTTTTTCAGCAACCGTCAGTGTTGTTTCAGCATATCCATCTTCAAAGCGGAAGCGGATGGTGTGCTCGCCTTCCTCCAGGTCCCTGACATATTCCTTGATCAGGGTCATGGATTCATCGGTTGCGGTATAGGAATCCAGTTCCACCTTGACGCCGTCCACAAGGATGTCCCTCAGGGTGACTTCATCTGCATCTGTTTCAAATGTCAGAGCGGTTTCACTGCCTGGCTCGACTGTCTGGTCAGCACCTAGTGTAACCGTGTAGACTTCTTCATCAACAATCTGGTTGTCGGTCTTCAGAAGGTGCAGCTGGCCGCCGTAGAACGGGTTGGCAGTGGTGATATACATTCCCTTGTCGGTCGGGACAAAACGCAGGCCGCCGTAGTTGTAACGGTCGCCGAAGCCGTCATTGGTAACGGTTTCCCAGTTGACGCCGTCTCTGGAGCGGACTTTGTCAAAGCCCCAGGTGTCTTTCCTGATCTTGTTCGAAACCTCCACATACATCTGCATGCCGGCAAAATCAATGCTGTTGTAGATTTCCTTCAGCCGGTTGGTCAGATCATCGATCGTCCCAAACAGCGCGGCAAGGATTTCCGCCAGCCTGGCGTTGATTTCTTCCCAGTTGATGGAAGGTTCAGTTTCTTCATCGCCTTCATCCATCAGGCTGAAGCCGTTTTCTCTCTGCACAGCCATGCGTACCAGCGCTGCATCATCCTGGTTCAGCCCGTTTTCAAGGTCTTCTTTCAGGTCTTCGGACGCATTCAGCAGGTTGGCAAGGAAATCCGAATACTGTTCCAGGAAAGCCCGGATGGTTTCTTCATTGACATCCATCTCATTGATTTCCAGCATCATTTCCTGCAGCGTCTTCATCTCTTCGGTAAAGGCTTCCAGATATTCATTGCCTTCGCCTTCATCATCCTTTGCCGTGAGCTTCTGAATGAGCTTTGTGATGTAGTTCAGCTGTTCTTCCCATTCTTCCGCCGTCATCCTGAACAGCGAGCCGTTGGAAACTCTTGTCAGATAGTTATAGATGACCGCACTGTCCATTGTGGAAACATAGAAGTATCCGTCATAGTCCATGGACTTCCAGACATACTCGTTGGTTGTGCCTTCCATCAGTTCCGTAAAGCCGTACATTTCCTCGAACTGTCCGGTTTCGTTGTCCATCCGCCAAAGTCTCTGAGGATGGTTCAGCGAGTTGTACAGCGGTGTGATGTAGGTGGAAAGGTCAAGGTGGAAATCACCGTTCATCATTCCCATCATCATCGCCAGCATGCCTTTGATCCCCTGCAGTTCGGCCGAAATCGTATGGTCGATGTCATAGGCATATAGGTGGCCCTTGAAGCTGCCGAGAGCGCCGACAACGGAAGAATAGCCGGAGTTGCCTTCGACATATCCATCAGGTTCATAGTCATGCAGGCCGAGGTTGTTGAGCCCGTTGTGCCGGCCGGCCACTTCTTCCCAGTACCAGCCGTATTCATTGGCTGCTTCTTCGCCTTCTGCCGGATGGCCTCTGTAGATGACAAAACCATTGGTATTGGGAATTGTCGCATACAGGTAGCCGCCGAAGGAAATCATATCCCAGAATGGTGAGCCGGCTGCCGCTCCGACAAAACCGTCATACGGATATTCTCCGAAATCACGATAGTCCGCCACTCTGTGCCAGACGGTATCATCTTCTTGATCCTTGCGCAGGACGGCCAGTCTGACCGCGCCGGCATCTTCTTCCGAGAACAGTTCATAGGATGTATCGGTGCCGGCGAAGTAGAGGTCGCCTTCATATACCGCATTGGCGCGTACGCTGGCGCCTTCGCCGGTTGTATAGACAGTTGTCACAACATCATTTTCATCAACCTTGACGATGGATGCCGGTTCTGCCGCAGCCCCAACGTAGGTTGCGAAATACAGGTCATCTTCATACTTGACCACATGGCGGAAGCTGACCCCGTAAGGTGCTTCGTAGATGACTGTCTGTTCGAGTGTGTCCTTGTTGACTTTAACGATGGAACCGCCGCTTTCCTTGGTCGGGTGCGGGACTTCGCCGTTTGTCACGACGTCTACCGCGTCCCACACGGTTTCCGAATCCATGGCACCGGAAGCCACCAGCGCAGATTCCAGATAGACCTGGATGACAACGCCGACGGTGTTGTGCCATGTGCCGATGTAGAGGTCATCGCCCCTTTCGGCAATGGACCAGAGATAGCCGACTTCCCGGTCGCCGCCGACCGTCAGGCCGTCCGCTTCACGCTGGCCATGGTCCGGATTGGAAAGCTTTTCCACGGTGAATGCTGCGTCTTCGGTTTCTTCCTCTGCGTGGACGGGAACCATCCCGGCACACAGAGAAAGAACAAGACCTGCCGCAGCAAATCTGTTCAGATACTTCTTTGACATAGTTAACCCCCTGATGTTTTATATTATACATAATCTATATTTTAAAAGAAATTGAAAATCCAAATTTCTCATACGCAAGCCCGGAAAAATGCTGCTGTCAGAGTTGTACCATTGCCGTAAAAAACTCTCCTGCAATGTAAGCGCTAACGTTATTCTTCGTATGAAAAACACCTTTACATTTATCACTTGTTAGATTAGAATTCTGCGGAAAAAAGGGGGTTTCTGAATTATGAAACTGGTTTACAAAGTCGAAGACAGACCGCAGACTAGTCAGCTTGTTGTTTTCGCATTCCAGCAGGTACTCGCCATCATGGCTGCCACCATCGCCGTCCCGATGATCATCGGCAACGGCATGAGCACAGCTGCCGCTTTATTCGGTGCCGGTGTCGGGACACTTGTCTATATTTTCTTTACTCAGTCGAAGAGCCCTGTTTTCCTGGGTTCTTCTTTTGCGTTCCTTGGCTCCATGGCAGCCGCCTTCGCCGGCGCTGTCAGCGCCCAGGCCGGCTTTGCCGGACTCCTGATCGGTGCCATCTTCGCGGGCCTTGTCTATGTCGTCTTTGCGCTGGTCATCCGCAGCATCGGCGTTGACTGGGTCAACAGACTCATGCCGCCGGTTGTCATCGGCCCGACCGTTGCCATCATCGGCCTTTCCCTGGCCGGCAATGCTGTCGGCGACCTGCAGAAATCCAGCGTGACCGGTGAGCCGACCCAGTGGGCCATCCTGTGCGGCATCATCGCCCTGCTGGCAACCATGCTGGCAAGCACCTACGGCAAGAAAACAGCCAAGCTGATCCCTTTTATCATCGGCATCCTGGCCGGCTATGCGGCCGCGGCTGTTCTGACCATCATCGGCAATGCCACCGGCAATGCCGCCATGCAGATTACAAGCTTTGCTTCGATTACCGCCCTGTGGGAAAACGGCATCACCCTGAAGACATTCATCTCCATACCCGACTTCACCTTCCTGCATGCCATCAAAGGCTTTAAAGAACTGACGCCGGGCTACATCGCCACCATTGCAACAGCGTATATTCCCGTTGCCCTGGTCGTCTTTGCCGAACACATTGCCGACCACAAGAACATCTCTTCCGTTATTGAAAGAGACCTGCTTGCCGATCCGGGCCTGGACAGGACCCTGCTGGGTGACGGCGTCGGTTCCATGGTTGGTGCCTTCTTCGGCGGCTGCCCGAACACGACATACGGCGAATCGGTTGCCTGTGTTGCCATCACCAGAAATGCTTCCGTTGCGACCATCAAGGTTGC
>JAFWCP010000191.1 GCA_017536845.1 Solobacterium sp.
AGGCGGTGTCATCACGGAATGCTATGGCGTTGTCGGCATGGCATCGAAGCAGGTCCTGCGTGACGGCTGGGCAGAACTGCTCAAGAAGGAAAACTACACGCGGGGCGTCGTCGTCCGCATGAAGGACGGCGCTCTTGAAATTGATCTTTATATCATCGTCGGATTCGGTGTCCGTATTTCCGAGGTGATCGCCGAAGCACAGAAGAAAGTGATTTATGTGTTGGAAAAGAGTCTGTGTCTTGAAGTAACAAAGGTAAATGTATTTGTACAGGGTGTACACGTAATCGGCTGAGGTAAATATGGACAGAATAGATGGAAAAGTGCTGAAGGGCATGCTCGAAAGCGCCTGCAGCAATCTGAACAATCACAAAAAGGACGTTGACGCGCTGAACGTCTTCCCGGTACCTGACGGGGATACCGGCACAAACATGTCGCTGACTTTCACAAACGGTATTTCCGAAGTGCTCAAGAGCGGCTCCGAATCTCTGCCGGTGGTTGCCAAAACCCTCAGCAGGGGACTGCTCATGGGTGCCCGCGGCAATTCCGGCGTCATCCTCTCGCAGATTTTCCGCGGCTTCAACCAGGCAGTCAACGGCCGTGAGGAACTGACTGCTGCCGAATTTGCGGAAGCGATGCTCAACGGCTCCAAGCTTGCCTACAAGGCCGTCATGCGGCCGGTGGAAGGCACCATTCTGACCGTCATCCGCGAAGCCAGCGAGAAGGGTGCGCAGTTCATGACGGAAAACCCGGAAGCGACGATGGAAGAATACATCGACGTGATCTGCGCCGAAGCGCAGGCGTCTCTGGCAAGAACGCCCGAACTGCTTCCGGTGCTTAAGGAAGCCCACGTGGTCGACTCCGGCGGTTCCGGCCTGACCCATGTCCTCAACGGTTTCCAGGCCTATCTGCAGGGCAAGCCGATCACCGGCGATACCCCGCTGACCGTCAAACGGGAAGAAAAGACCGAGAAATCCTCCGGCTACCGCACCGAATACATCCTGCGCCTTTCCGCCAGCGGCAAGGAATCCTTCAAGGAAGAACGGATCCGCAAATCCCTGGAAAAGATCGGCAACAAGCTGACATTGATCCAGGACGGCGACCTGATCAAACTGCGCATCAACACAATGATGCCCGGTGAAATCCTGACCCTTGGCCAGCGGTACGGCGAATTCGTGAAGGTGCAGATCGAGAACATCCAGGACGACCTCAAACCGTCCATCATCGAAGAAAGCGCACCGGCACCGGCGGAAATGAAGGAAACCGGCATGATCGCGGTAGCGGCAGGCGACGGCCTGAAGCAGATCTTCAGCGATTACCGGGTTGACGTCGTGGTCAGCGGCGGTCAGACGATGAACCCTTCGACCAGCGATTTTGTCGACGCCATCGGCAAGGTCAACGCCCGCCATGTCTATATCTTCCCGAACAACTCCAACATCATCATGGCTGCCCAGCAGGCTGCGGCCGTATGCAAGGACAAGGACATCATCGTCATTCAGACGACA
>JAFWCP010000192.1 GCA_017536845.1 Solobacterium sp.
GTACCGGATGATCGCTGTTCTGGAAGTGGATTACGGACAGCCGGACGTCTTTGATTATCTGGCTGATCATTATGCGGGAAACGGACTGGCGGAATATAACCGGCATCTGAAAGAAGATCATATTTCCGGCTTTTTTGAAGAAGTAAAGGAAACCGACCGGCTTCTGACATTTCTGACGTGCCGTGACGAAGACAGTCCGGTACGCGTCCTGTTTATCGCCAAAGCGGTATAAAAAAAGGATATTCGCATATCCTTTCAGTTGCCGAGATTTTCCCTGAGCAGGGTGACCATGTTTTCCAGGAAGGGAACATCGTCGTCGGATGCCCGGAACCATCTTTTGTCGACGTTGATATAAGGCGGCAGAAGATAGATGGTCTTGGTAAAGGCTCTGGCCTGAATGTCGATTTTCAGGGCATTGTCGGTATCGACTTCGCTTTCCTCAACAGGATAAAGTGTCTTGATGACATTCATGTTGGTGACGAATTTCTCGATTTTACCATTGTTCAGATAATCACCTTCGCCGAACTCACCGCCGGAAACATGAACGGCCAGGACCTGGGTATACTGGATCTGCAGAAGAGAAAGATCCAGCGTGTCATTACTGCAGGCGGAAAGTGTAAAGGCAAGAACAGCGCAAATCAATATCCGAAAGAGTTTTTTCATAATCACAGAGCTCCTTGTGCGTGCTTATACATTCTATCATATCTGTCGGAAAGACAGGCGATAAAGATGCTCATCAGAGCATCATTTATTCCGGAGGGAATGCATTGACAAGGAAATCGCAAACTTGTAATATTTACTTCGATGAGATACGGAGCGCCTGAAAACGCAAGATTCACGGCAGTGCATTTCATGGGGGCTTTATTCTCTTTTGCAGTATCTGTAACGAATCCGTAATGTGCAGGCACATACGGATTTTTTTCTGCCGAACAAGGAGGGAAAATGCGCAGTGTAATTGATGTATTAGATCTTTCTGAACAGGAACTTGATGAACTGATCGCGACTGCCTTGGATATCATTGCCAATCCGGCAAAATATGCCGAAGCATGCCACGGTAAAAAACTGGCCACGCTGTTCTTTGAACCGAGCACACGCACACGTCTGAGCTTTGAAGCTGCCATGTACGAGCTGGGCGGCAATGTGCTTGGCTTCTCGGAGGCAAACAGTTCCTCCGCCGCAAAAGGTGAAAGTGTGGCGGATACCGCCAAGACGGTCAGCTGCTATGCCGATATCATCGCCATGCGTCATCCGAAGGAAGGTGCGGCATATATCGCCGCCCAGGCTGCTTCCGTGCCGGTCATCAACGCCGGGGACGGCGGCCATTGCCATCCGACCCAGACGCTGGCTGATCTTCTGACGATCTACCGTGAGAAGGGAACCTTTGAAAATCTGACGATCGGTTTATGCGGTGACCTGAAATTCGGCCGTACGGTGCATTCGCTGATCAATGCGATGTCCCGTTATGCCGGACTGAAACTGGTTCTGATCTCACCGCAGGAACTGAAGGTTCCTTCCTATGTGAAACAGAAACTGAAGGACGAACACATACCGTACGAGCAGACCACGAATCTGGAAGCGGTCATGCCGAAACTGGACGTTCTGTATATGACAAGAGTGCAGAGAGAACGCTTCTTCAATGAAGAAGACTATCTCCGCCTGAAGGACAGCTATGTTCTGACCCTCGACAAACTGGCAAATGCCAAAGAGGACCTCGTCATCATGCACCCGCTGCCACGTGTCAATGAGATTTCCGTGGCGGTGGACAATGATCCGCGTGCCTGCTATTTCAAACAGGTGCTCAACGGCAAATACATGCGCATGGCTCTGATGCTGAAACTGTTAAAGGAGGCAGGTAAGATCAATGAATATTGATGCAATTCAAAACGGAATCGTCATTGACCATATTGAAGCCGGCAGCGGCAAGAAACTGTATGATCTTCTGAAACTGGACGATCTGGATTGTTCAGTTGCGCTTTTGAAGAATGTCACTTCGGCCAAATACGGACGCAAGGATATCATCAAGATTGACCGGGAAATGGATGTCAATCTGGATGCCATCGGCTTTATCGCTCCCAATGCGACTGTCGTCATGATCAAGGATGGACAGATCGTGGAAAAGAAAAAACTGGATCTGCCGGCTGAACTGGTGGATGTCATCCGCTGCAAGAATCCCCGCTGCATTACCCAGACCGAACAGGAGATCCGTCACGTCTTTAAACTGACCGACAGAAAGAAACGGGAATACCGCTGTCTGTACTGCGAAGTCAAAGCATCCATTTGAAACCAGAACCGCACAGCCGTGCGGTTTTTCACGTCACGAAAAGTATATACGCGCATGTAAATCGCGTGAGGGACGGAAAAGAGGAAATAAGTATGTATGTTGACAGGGAAAAGCTTGATGCCGTGCTGCGTCAGACTTTGAAGAACACCAACAAAGGCGCCATCAGTGCTGTGATTTTCAATGAAAAAGAGGTTCTCTACGAAGGGCATGA
>JAFWCP010000193.1 GCA_017536845.1 Solobacterium sp.
AGACGGAAGCACTTGAAGCCCATTTCCGCAAACAGGTCGATGTCTTCCTTCCAGTGGTGGTAGAAGTCAATGGCTTCATGGCTGGGGTAGTAGGTATCCGGACGGACGCCGGCGGGGGTGATGTAGCGGGGTTTGTCAACCGTACCGCCCATGATGACATCAGGAACGCTCAGTCCTTTGCCGTCTGCGTCATAGCCGCCTTCAAACTGGTTGGCTGCTGTCGCACCGCCCCAGAGAAAGCCTTTCGGGAATTTTGACATATTGTTTTTCCTCCATATATATTTCTTCTATCTATTATAATTCGAGTATGACATCTGTCACAACAGTAAATGAGATTTACAGCGTAAAAAAACCTGAAACATGAAGAGAAGGGAGTTTATGATGCTGTATTCTGGCACTCCGGTATTCGTAAGAGCCGTTCGGAATACGAAAAAAAATGTTAAACTATAAGGGTGAATAAACTGTTCCGTAAGGGTTTTATCAATGAATTAATCGTGCTGGTTCTGCCCATTGTGCTGCAGAATCTGATTACATCTGCCGTAAGCATGGCGGATGTCGTGATGCTGGGACAGGTGGATCAGACTGCCTTGTCAGCCTCATCACTTGCCGGGCAGGTGCAGTTCCTGCTGAACATCGTCTATTTCGGCCTGGCTTCGGCCTTAACCATACTCGCATCCCAGTACTGGGGGAAAAGAGATACGGATACCATTGCCAGGATCCTGGGCATCGGGGTGATCATCTCGATCGGTGTTTCTTTCCTGGCCGGGTTTCTGGCTTTGTGTTTTCCGCAGTATCTGATCCGGATCTGGACCAATGTGCCGGAGCTGGTGGAAGCAGGAGGCACCTACTTACGATATGCTGCATTGTCGTATGTCTTCTGCGGCATCAGCCAGCCGTATCTGGCCATCATGAAAAGCTGTGAGCGGGTGAAGAAGTCAACCTTCATCTCCATCACCGCTTTCTTAAGCAATGTCGTGCTGAACGCCTTGTTGATATTCGGGCTGTTCGGTCTGCCGAAGCTCGGAATCATCGGGGCGGCCCTTGCGACAACGATCTCCCGGGGCATTGAAACGGTCTTATGCGGTTCTGACTTCCTCACGCAGAAGATGCTGCCGAAGTCGGTGAAGGTCATCTTCTCCATCCCGAAGGAGCTGGTTACTGACTTTATCCGCTATTCACTGCCGGCCTTATTGAATGACATGATCTGGGCCTTGGCATATAACATGAATTCCGTGATCATGGGCCATCTTGGTTCGGACATTGTCGCGGCCAATTCGGTGGCGGCAGTGGCCAGGGACCTTGTCACCACGGTGGGCTTTGGCTTATCGGCTGCCTCATCCATCATGATCGGCAAGGAAGTCGGGGCCGGCCATACCGACATGGCCCGCAAAGATGCCGATTCGGTCATGGTCATCAGCCTGCTGGCCACAATTGTCCAGGGGCTGGTACTGCTGGCGGTGAGCCCGTTTATCCCCGGCATGGTGAAGATTTCGGAAACTGCCGTCAGTTATTTAAGGGGCATGTTAATGGTAAGTGTGTTCTATCAGATGGGGCAGGTGATCAATACCGTGATGATTGCTTCCCTGTTCCGCTGCGGCGGGGATTCAAAATACGGTTTACGGCTGGATACCTTAAGCATGTGGGGAGTTGCCGTACCGCTGGGGCTGATTTCCGCCTTCGTGCTGAAGCTGCCGCCGATGATTGTATATCTATGCATGTGCACTGATGAGTTCTTTAAAATGCCGTTCGCTTTGTATCATTATTTCAAAACGGACTGGCTGCATAATCTGACGAGGGATTTCTGAATATGGAGGGCATCATGAAATTACGCAGTCAAAAACACAGAGAGCTGGCACCTGAACTGGATCCGTTACGGATCGGGACCGGCTGGAAACAGGAAGATCTGGGCAAGCCGCAGATCTTCATCGAAAGCACATTCGGCGATTCCCACCCGGGCAGCGGCCATCTTGACCGGCTGGTGGAAAAGGTAAGGGAAGGCGTAAAGGCAGCCGGGGGCTATGGGGCAAGGTATTTTGTGACGGATATGTGCGACGGTGAAAGCCAGGGCACGGACGGCATTAATTACTCACTCTGTTCCCGTGATGTCATTGCGGACATGATTGAGATTCAGGCCGGCGCAACGCCGTTTGACGGGGCTGTCTATCTAGCTTCCTGCGACAAGGGTGCGCCAGGCAACCTGATGGGTCTTGCCAGAAACAACATTCCGGCTGTCTTTGTGCCCGGGGGCACCATGGAAGCCGGACCGGAGATGTTAACCCTGAATGAACTGGGTGTATATTCCGCCAGGTTTGAACGGGGTGAAATCACAAAGGAAAGGCTGGACTGGGCAAAGTGCAATGCCTGCCCGTCGTGCGGGGCGTGTTCGTTTATCGGCACGGCTTCCACGATGCAGATCATGGCGGAAGCGCTGGGGCTTGCTTTGCCGGGCAGTGCATTGATGCCGGCTACCAGCCCGGATCTTGAAAACTATGCGTTTGAAGCAGGCAGGCAGGTGGTGGAACTGGCAAAGAAGGATCTCAAACCTTCAGATCTTGTGACCATGGCCAGCTTTGAAAATGCCATTTATGTCCATGCGGCCATTTCCGGGTCGACCAATACCCTGCTGCACCTGCCGGCCATCGCCCGGGAATTCGGGTTTGAAATTGACGGCAGGCTGTTTGACCGGCTGGAAAGAAACGCCCTGTACCTGCTGAATTTGAGGCCGGCGGGAAAGTGGCCGGCAGAGTGTTTCTATTATGCCGGGGGACTGCCAAGGATCATGGAAGAAATCAAGGATGTGCTGCATCTGGATGTCATGACCGTGACCGGCAAGACACTTGGCGAGAACCTGGAAGAGCTGAAGAACAACGGCTACTATGAAAAGTGTGATGGCTGGCTGGCAAAGTTCAATCAGAAATACGGCCTGTCCTTAACCTGGCAGGACATCATCCATCCCAAGGACAATCCCATCGGAAACAAAGGCGCAGCAGCGGTGCTGTTCGGCAACCTGGCACCGGAAGGGGCAGTCATCAAGCATACGGCCTGCCCGAAGGAAATGCTGCATGCCGTCCTGAATGCCAGGCCGTTTGATTCGGAAGAGGAATGTCTGGATGCCGTGCTGCATCATAAGGTGGAAAAGGGAGATGCTGTCTTTATCCGCTACGAAGGGCCAAGAGGTTCCGGCATGCCGGAGATGTTCTATACCTCCGAAGCCATTTCTTCCGACCCCGAACTTGGCCGGGCCATTGCCCTGATCACCGACGGCAGATTCTCCGGTGCGTCCACCGGACCGGTCATCGGCCACTGTTCTCCGGAAGCGCAGAGCGGCGGCCCGATTGCATTGGTTGAGCAGGGTGACCTGATTGAAATCGACGTGGAAAACAGAAGCCTGAACATCGTCGGCATTGCCGGGGAAAGGAAGAGCCTGGAAGAGATTGATCAGATCCTTGCGGAAAGAAGGAAGAACTGGAAGCCAAAGGAGCAGAAGTATAAGAAGGGTGTGCTGAAGCGGTACACTTCCTCGGCTGTTTCGCCGATGAAAGGAGCGTATATGGAATGAATAAACCGTTGATGGTATTTCATGTCATCATTGACCGCACAAAGAAGTATGAAATCCCTGGTAAGGCAAGGATCATTCCGTTTACCGGGTATGTGAAGTCTGATCTTTTCTCCGGCAGCATCCTGCCCGGGGCGTGTGATGTGCAGACGTATGATGCGGCAGGTGTAAGGCATATGTGCGCAAAGTACATGTTTGAAGGAAAAGACATGAACGGTCAGCCATGCAGGCTGTTTGTCGAGAACAACGGCTGGTTTGAGCCGGGTTCAAGACCTGCCGTCTTCCATGCCACGCCGACCTTCATGACCGATTCTGAAGATCTGGCGGAGATTCTGGAAAGACCTTGCTTCCGCAGTGAAGGCCATCATACAGAGGCCGGGGTGGATATCCATATTTATAAGGTAAGCCGTCAAAAGGAACCGGTACAGGTTCAGGAAGCTGCTGATGATTTCCTGAAAGAACTGCAGGCTGCCTATGTCCCGCAGGAGAAGGCCGAAGAAATGATCAGGAAAATCCAGGAACATGCGCCGGTGAAGAAGCTTGTCTTTGTCTCGCAGAAAGACGGCAAGGCGCATTGCCAGGACAATCCTGACCAGACATTATGTGAAGCGGCGTATGCGGCGGTCAAAGGCAATTACCAGCTGCTGTTTCTGCTGAATGAAAAGGAAGAGCTGATTGCCCTGACGTATCTGGCCGGCAAGGTGAGAAACATTGAACAGGAAAGCCTTGGCATCCTGATGGAAGTCCTGCAGCAGTATGGCAAGGCAGACTGGTTTGATCAGCCGGTCATGAAATATCAAAGGTATCGTATTTAAAGGAGAATGCTATGGAACTGAAGAAATGGACGTATGAAGAGTATCCGGCTTATGTCAATGACAGCCTGCCGGTGCTGAAGACAACCGGTGAAGAAGTGGCGGTCAGGTATATCAATGATGTGGTGTACTGCACTGTTGACGGGGTTGACCTGCATCTGCAGATTCTTGTGCCGGCGTCAAGAAACCATCCGGCCGATATCTATCCGTGTGTGGTGTATGTACAGGGTTCAGCCTGGATGAAGCAGGATGTGCATGCCGGTGTGCCGCTGGTCGCAAAACTGGCGGAAAGAGGGTTTGTCTGTGCCATCGTGGAATACAGACATTCCGGCATTGCCCACTACCCGGCGCCGATTGTTGACGCAAGGAATGCTGTACGTTTCCTGCGTATGCATGCGAAAGAATACAGGCTGGATCCGGATCAGATCATCATGGCCGGAAGTTCTTCCGGCGGCCATACGGCAGTGTATGCCGGTTTCCGTCACAATGACGATACGGAAGAAAACCTCTTCCCCGGCGTCAGTGCGGAGGTAAAGGGAATCATCAATTACTATGGTTCGACAAGCTTCATGTTTGACTACTGCAATCCTTCCACGCCGACCCATCTTACCCTGGACAGCCCGGAAGGCAGGGAAGCAGGCTGTGACTTAAGCAAAAACGAAGAAATGAAACGCACGATGTCGGCGGAATGCAACATCCATGAGGATACCGTGATTGCGCCGATGCTGATATTCCATGGAACCAAGGACAGTACGGTGCATCCGGAATGCAATGTGCGGCTGTATGAGCAGATGAAGAAAACCGGCCATGATGCCGTCATGTATCTGCTGGACGGGGCGGCCCACGGCGGTGCGGATTTCTGGGCACCGGATGTCATTGATATTGCAGAGAAATTCATCAGGAAATGTCTGGAGGGTGAAAAGTGAAACTGACATTGGAAGGAATCAAAGACCGTCAGGCCTTTGAACATGCCGGCATTGTCTTACCGGCATATGACGCAGAAGAGATTGTAAAGAATACATTGGAACATCCGAAATAGGTCCATTTCGGCATCGGCAATATCTTCCGCATCTTCATCGGCGGCATCGCCCAGAAACTGCTGAATGAAAAACTGATGGATACCGGCATTACGTGTGTGGTGACCTTTGACTTTGAGGTGGTTGATAAAGTCTATCGCCCTTATGACAACCTTGCCCTGGCAGTCACTCTGCATGGCGACGGCAGCAGTGACAAAGAGGTCATTGCTTCCTTGTGTGAGGCCATTGCGGCCAGGAAGGGTGATGAACAGGCAAGAAAGAGGCTGGTGGAAATCTTCACTGACCCGGGCCTGCAGATGGTCAGCTTCACCATTACCGAAAAGGGTTATGCCTTACGCAACGCGGCGGGGGAATGGTTCCCGTTTGTCAAAGAGGATATCGAAAACGGCCCGACAGCAGTGAATTCCGCCATGTCGTTAGTGACGGCACTGCTGTTTGAAAGATTCAAGGCAGGAAAGTATCCCCTGGCCCTGCTGTCTATGGACAATGTCTCGCATAACGGTGAGAAGTTAAGAAACGCGGTGATTGAGATTTCTGAAGCATGGTGCGCAAAGGGCTATGTCTCGGAAGACTTTGTCACATATGTCAAGGATGAAAAGACAGTGGCATTCCCCTGGTCGATGATTGACAAGATCACGCCCCGTCCGAGTGAAGATGTCGCAGCCATGTTAACAGAGCTTGGTGTTGAGAACATGGATGTCATCATCACCGACAAGCGGACGTACATTGCCCCGTTTGTCAATGCCGAAGGCCCGCAGTACCTGGTTGTTGAAGACAGCTTCCCCAACGGCCGTCCGGCCCTGGAGAAAGCAGGCGTGTACATGACGGACAGAGATACCGTCAATGCTTCAGAAAGAATGAAGGTCACCGTGTGTCTGAATCCTCTGCATACCGCCCTGGCGCCGTACGGCTGTGTGCTGGCGTATACAAGGTTCTCGGACGTCATGAAAGATCCGGAAATGTTAAAGCTTGTTCATCTGGTAGGACCGGTGGAAGGTATGGCGGTAGTAAAAGATCCCGGCATCCTTTCTCCGCAGGCGTTTATTGATGAATGCATCAATGTCCGTTTCCCCAATGCCTATATTCCCGATACACCCCAGCGGATTGTTGTCGATACCTCGCAGATGGTAGGCATCCGCTTCGGTGAGACGATCAAGGAATACATCGCCAGAGATGGCGACGCGAAGCAACTGCTCGGTATCCCGTTGGCGATTGCCGGCTGGCTGCGTTACATGCTCGCGGTGGATGATGACGGCAATGCGTTTGAGCTGTCGCCGGATCCCATGAACGATGAACTGCAGGAAATTCTGAAGGATATCGTCATCGGCAGGCCGGAAACGCTGACAGACCAGCTGAAGCCGGTACTTTCCAATGTGAACATCTTCGGTTCAGATTTATACAAAGCCGGCATCGGCGATCTGATTGAGGACATCTTCAGACAGGAGATCGGCGGCATCGGCGCTGTCCGCAGCACCCTGCAGAAGTATCTTGGGTAACAGTGAAAAGGCTTCTGAAACAAGGAAGCCTTTTTCTTAATCTTTTCCGATGATTTCAGAGGAACAGTTCTGAATCAGAACGGAGATGTAAAGATACATAGGGTTTTCTGTCCCTGTTTTCCGGCTAAAACAGAGATTCCGACGAAAATGAAGCTCAAAACTGTCGGAATCTCAATAAAA
>JAFWCP010000025.1 GCA_017536845.1 Solobacterium sp.
CACTGATTGCGGCAGATTACGGGGCGAATCCTCTGTATGTCTCGATCATACAGATGCTCAGGGTCGTATTCATCGTTTCCTTCATGCCGACGTTCTACAAGATGATTATTGCGAAAACCGGCAGGAACAGTCCGCAGCAGCAGTTCCACGCCGCGGCAGAACCGGAAAAGAAGAAGGAATCCACCGTTCCCAAGCCGCTCAGACTGCTGCTGACAATTCTTGTGGCATTTGCCGGCGGCACCCTGTTCCGGTATCTGAAAATCAAATCAGGCGCTTTGATCGGTGCAATTGCCGCGACAGCAATCCTGTCCATATTCACGAATCTGGCTTACTTTCCGATTACGATCAAGACCGGTACGCAGATCTGCGCCGGAGCATATGTCGGGGCTCAGCTGAAGCGTGAAACACTGACCGTGCTGCCCAGCCTGATTGTCCCGATCATGATCATGCTGATCGGCATGTTCATCTTCGTGTATGTATTCGGACTGGTCATGCAGAAGGTTTCACATCTGGACCTGCTGACTTCCCTGCTGATTTCCACGCCGGGAGGCATGCAGGAAATGTCGCTGATGGCCCAGGATTTTGACTGCGACACGCCGAAAGTAGTGGTCATGCACATTTTAAGAATCATGATAGTAATATTCCTGTTTCCGCCGATGATAGGGCTTCTGGAAACAGTGCTTCCATAAATCGTTATTTTTTGAGGGAGGAATGTATTATGGAAAATCTCAGCAGAGCAGCAATGTTCAGAAAACTGTTAAAGGAAAAGAGCACAATTTGTGCCCCGGCAGTCTATGATCCGATTTCAACCCGGATGGCGGAACTGGCCGGATTTGAATTCCTTTTTGTCAGCGGTTCATCGATGGCGTGCACGAATATCGGCACTGCAGATGTAGGTGTGTTCTCTTATGGGGAATACCGCAATACCTTGCTGAATATGCTGAACGTTTCGACGGTTCCGATGATTGTTGATATGGATACGGGCTTTGGCGGACCGGTCACGATCAGAAGGGCGATCCGAGAATATGAGCAGATGGGAATTGCCGGTGTAATGATCGAAGACCAGACATTCCCGAAGAGATGTGCATATTATGACGGGCTGAGAGTCGTTCCGATTGAAGAAATGAAGATCCGGATTGAAGCTGCCCTGAAGGCCAGGAGAGACAAGGATTTCTTCATCCTGGCCCGCACAGACGCGGCAGCGGATGACTCACAGGGAATGGAAGAAGCCCTGAAACGGGCAAAGCTGTTCCATGAATGGGGAGCTGACGGTGTCTATGTCAGCACACCGAAGAGCGAGGAAGATATCAAGGCAATCGGTCAGCTGGGCTTCCCATGCGCAGTAATCATTACCGAAGGCAGTGCGACCGGCCATTACAGTGTTGCCGACATGGAACGTCTGGGCATCAAGATGGTGTTCTTTGCCCAGTCCCTGACCCGTGCCTGCATCCGTACAATGCAGGTGGTTCTCAGCGAAATCAGAACGAAGGGAAGAACGGACACACTGGATCCGGATATGTTCTGTTCACAGGAGACCCGCGCATCCGTAACCGGCCTGCAGGAATACATGGAATTTGAAAAAGAGATTCTGCATATTGATTAACCTGGAGAGGAGGAAAACATGGCAGACTATAAAATCGGCATTTTAAACGGTGATGACATCGGATTGGAAATCGTCCCGGTTGCGGTGGATGTTCTGAAGGCAGCCATCTCGAAGTATCCAGAAATCAAGGTTGACTGGCGGCCGCTGCCGGTCGGCTACACATCATTCCTGGAACACGGCACAACCCTGCTGTAGTCGGTAAGAGACGAGCTTTACACGCTCGACGGCTGGATTCTGGGGCCGATCGGACATATGGCTTATCCGAAGAATGAACCGCTTTGTTTTAATCCGCACCCGATTCTCCGGAGAGATTATGACCTGGTATCCAATATCAGACCGGCTAAATCATATGCTTCGATCCCGTGCATCAATGACAAGGTTGATCTTGTGATCATCCGTGAAAACAACGAAGGGTTCCAGCCTGACCGCAATATGTTCAGGGGCAATAGCGAGGTCATGCCGACGCCGGATATGGCGCTTTCCCTCCGCGTCATTACCAAGAGAAACAGCCAGCTGGTAGCCCGTGAAGGCTTTGAACTGGCTCGTAAGAGAAACGGCCTGAAAAAGGTCACGGCAATTCATAAGAACACTGTATTCAAGCTGGGCTGCGGCCTGTTCATCGACTCGTGCCGGGAAATCGCCAAGGAATATCCGGACATTGAATTTGAAACAGTGGTCGTTGATACATTTGCAATGAAAATGCTGATGCATCCGGAGAACTACGATGTTGTCATCACAACCAATATGTTCGGTGACATTCTGTCGGATGAAGCGGCAGGTCTGGTTGGCGGTCTGGGCATGGCTGCCGGTCTCTGCGCAGGCCCGCAGTACTGCATGGCACAGGCAACCCATGGTTCAGCCCCGGACATTGCCGGGAAAGGTATTGCCAATCCGTTCGCAATGATCAAATCGGCGCAGATGATGCTTGACTGGCTGGGCAGACGCAAGGGTGACGAATTCGCCCTGAAGGCGGCTGCGGACGTTGAGACAGCGATGGAAGCTGTTCTGAATGACAAGAATTCCATTACACCTGATCTTGGCGGAACAGCATCCACGGTTGAAATGGGTGAAGCAATCTGCAGGCTGATTCTGAAATAACCAGGATTCCAAAGACATAGAGAATCTTTTCTCCTAATTTTTCCCGGGTAAAAGCAGGGACGGGAAAGCACCGGCATGAAATACAGCAGCGGCCGGTGCTTTTTCGTTGACTGTTATGCGTGGTGATCGCAGGATTATCTGGGTGAAGTTATACGAGATTGACAGCCGCAAGAGATCGGTGTATTCTGACGGCAAGTAAGAGAACGATGTTCTCTTATAGATATTATGCCGAAGGACAAGACGGAATCACATGAGAAGATTATCAGCGCTGCCCGCAGGGAATTCCTTGCGCAGGGTTTTGAAGATGCCTCCATGCGGCGGATCGCGGCGGCTGCCGGCCTGACCGTCTCGGCGCTCTACAAGCATTTCCCGGGAAAGGAAGAGATGTTTGCGGCCCTGGTGCAGCCGGTGGTGGATGAGTTCATGGACATGTACCGCCGGACCGAGACAAAGGCGTTCGCAGAGGCCGGCTCCGCGGAGAAAGGCCATATCTGGGAAGACAAGGCGGAAACCCAGATGATCATGGGATTCATCTATGATCACCTGGATGAGTTCATGCTGATCGTCATGAAATCCCGCGGCACTGCCTATGCGTCATTTGTCCATGAAATTGCCCGGAAGGAAGAAGAAACCACCCTGCGGTACATGGACCTGCTGCGGGCCAGGGGGATCCCGGTCAATACGGTGGACCGGCAGGAGTTCCACCTGCTGGTGACGGCCAACATCAACGCGATCTTCGAAGCCGTCCGGCACAGCTTCACCAGGGAAGAGGCGATGCACTACGCGGAAACCCTGGAGAACTTCTGGTCACAGGGCTGGAAACAGTTATTCGGATACTGAAATGCCTCACCGCTGCGGGAGGCATAAATAAACAGCAAAAGTTAGACAAAACTAACCAAAGGAGACAGGTTATGAACGGGCCTACACTCATTGCCGGGCTGGTCGTGGTGATCATGCTCGGCCTGCTCATCAGGAGCGTGCTGAAAGAGAAACAATCCGGGAAATGCGGCTGCGGGTGTTCCGGCTGCGGCGGCAGCTGTCCGCACTGCATTACACCGAAGGTTAAAGAAAGAAGGGGATAGTGTATGAAATTGAGTGAATTCAAAGCGGAAACATCAGGGGTGGTCAGATCACTGGGTGATGACAGGAAGTTCATCAGCCGGATCACATCCATCGGCATGAGTGAAGGGGCCGAGTTTGAAGTGATCCGGAATGACCGGAAAATGCCGGTGCTGATCTATGTCAGGAAGACCCTGCTGGCACTGAACAGACATGACTGTGAACGGATCGAGGCGGAGGTGCACGCATGAACAG
>JAFWCP010000194.1 GCA_017536845.1 Solobacterium sp.
ACGGCATAGTCCTTATCAAAGTTTTCTTTTTCTCCGTCGGCCCAAGAGCCGTACAGGTAGTTGGCATACATCAGGGCATAGACCGACAGGAAGGCAAACAGGATGACGCCGCCGTGCCTGGTCACCCGGATGGCTTCATCAATGGCCTTGTTAATGTCTTCGGCATCATAAAGATGGTACATCGGGCCAAGGCTGAGGGTGAGATCAAAGCTTTCATCCTCCAGCATGTCAAGACTTGTCGCATCGGCCTGAATTGCCTTGATCTGAAGACCTTCGGCATTCTGACGCAGTATCTCAAGATTGTGTTCCAGCAGTTCCACCGACGTGACATCCATTCCCTCTTTCGCCAGGGCAATGGAATAGCGGCCGCTGCCGGCGCCGATTTCAAGAACTCTGTCATGTGCCTTTGCATAGCGGTGGATACAGTACATCGTCACGGCATATTCCAGCCTGCCATGGCAGGAACGGGTCAGCCGGTTGTCTTCCTGAACCTGTTCATAGAAGCTTTTGATCATCTCAACTCTTGTCGGCATAGGTTACTCCAGGGGCTTAAGCCCGTGATATAGTTCATCAAACGATTTCATGGCGTCACAGCGGCCGAAGGACAGTTCTTTCTCTTTGCCGCCTGCCAGCAGGAAGCATTTGGCCAGTTCTTCCACGGTAACCTCCAGGGTATGGAAAAACTGACGGTAAGCAAAGTCATATCCAGGTGTTCCTTCTTCAAACTGTGCCAGAATCAGGGATTCGCTCAGCTGGTCCAGCGGATAAAGCTTGAGATGCATCAGTTCATGGACAATGACTTCTTCGATGTTTTCCTGTTTCGGACTGGCTGCGTTAAGCATCAGGATGGCCTTATGGTCATCGCAGTCAATTTTGATATCGCCGGTTTTCTTCCAGCCGGGATCTTCGATCAACTGCACTTTCACATCCCAACTTGGCGTGATCCGCAGCTTCCGGCAGTATTTGCTTACCAGTTCCTTTACTTCTTCTCTGTCCATCTTTTACCCCTCTCCAGTCTTATTTCCGACTTTCTTGAATAACCTGGCGCTCCAGAATTCCATGCCGAGTTCTTCCAGGTAGAAATGCAGGATTGCCTTCCAGTTTTTTGTCGCCGTAGAAACCATGATGTATTCCACTTCCTCTTTAACCGCTTCTTCCGCAAAGGCAAACAGCTGTCTGCCCAGACCTTTGCTGCGATAGGCCGGCAGGACATACAGTTCTTCCACTTCAAAGCAGACGGTCCCATCCGGCATGATGGAGGTTGCACGCTCTGCCGGTTCCGTATGGCCGAAAAGATAGCCGATGATTTTTCCGTCTTCTTCGGCAGTGAAGATGCGGTTTCCTTCGATGTCGGAGCGCTCATTGCGCCGATAGCCATAGCAGCTGTCTTCCGCTTCCCACAGAACCGAAAGGTCAATCAAGGTTACAAGCAGTTCTTCCGTCAGTTCTTTTTCCGCGATGACCCACATATTCAAATCACCTCTTCCTGTATACCGGTACTCCATCGAAAAGAATGCTTTCCTGCTTTCCATAAGAAAGAATCCAGATGAAAAACGACCGGTTGTCCGCTTTTCAGTATAGCGAACGATCGGTCGCATTTCAAGAGATATTCTGTTTTGTCTCAGGACGACTTCAATTCTTCCTGCATGGCATCACACCAGCTGTTCCATTTCTCATCATACGCTTCTTCGGTAAGGACTCTTTCCTTCAGGTCATACGGAGACATCACGCCGTATTTCCTGCATGCGGCAACACAACGGCGGTACATTTGCCAGTTCAGATCATCCGTATCCCATACCAGAGGAACCTTATCAAGTCCGGCCATCACGGCAGCTGCTGCCCTGGTATGGCCGTCGGTCATCACCGGCAGGCCATCCAGCATCCTGACCGGGATCGGTTCAAAGCCGGAAAGATTATCGGGCTGAAACCACTTCTGCACAGCCTGCAGTTTTGCTTCACTGATCCAGAACTGGGAAGGCTGCAGGTCTGCCAGGGTGAAAGCTTCCATGTTTTCAAATTGTCGGCAGTACTCACAAAACGCGGTATATTCCCTGAAGTAAATTCCCCGTTTGACTTCATCAATGCCGTCATAGTCCTGATGATGGGAACAGATTTCCTTTATTTCGTCAAAAGAAATCCATTCCGGTCTTGCGCATCTTTCGATTTCGCCCTTTGTCAGATGCTTTTTCCCTTCCCCGACGATCAGGCAGAGATAATACAGGCTGATGTAGCATTCATCTTCATAATACTCATGGATGGTCAGAAAATGCCGGCAGGCTTCCACCTTGAGGCCGGTTTCTTCTTCCACTTCCCTTTCGCAGCATTGTTCCGGTGTTTCCCCCTCTTCCATGCCGCCGCCGGGAATCATCCAGCGATCATCCACTGTTTCATGGGACATCAGGATCATATCATCGTGAAAGATCATGGCCCGGCAGGCATAACGTACCCGGGTGTGGTACGGAAGCCTGTTCGCACCGAGAATTTCAATGGTCGGGATCTTCGGTGCTTCCTCCCCCAACCATGCATCCGCTTCCTCTCGGCTGTGAAAGACGATCTGTTCTTTTTCCGGATACCTGGCCAGCAGATTCATCAGTTTCGGACGGGTTTGAGAGCGGAAACGGCGGACCGTTTCGACAAGCTCAGGATCTACTCTTTCTTCCACCCAGGGGATATCGGATCGTTTCTGTCCGATGCGGCCGATGATTCCCTGCATGCTTACATCTTCGGGGTAATCGAGAAAGATGACCGTATCACATGCCTGGATCCTCATCTCATACGTCCGGTTGTAATTGCCGTCAATGATCCATTCCGGCTGTTCCAGCACCTTTGAAAGAATCTGATCAAACTCTTCTTTGGAAATGCTGGTACGGTCAGAGCGCCATTTGATGTTATCAAGATGGATAAGAGGAATGCCAGCTGCTTTTGCCAGCTTCTTTGAAAATACGCTTTTCCCGCTGCCGGGGCAGCCAACCACCAGAATTCTTTTTCCTGACAGATGCATGTTTCTCTCCTTGTGATCCGTTTCTGCAAAGCTTTATCGGCGGGCCAGCAGCCAGGCGGCAATGTGTGGCCAACGCAGTGAAGTGGCAGAACGAGGGCGGCAACTACACCCTTGCCTCCCTCTCCAGCACCGAGTACATCAACCAGGTCATCAACCTCAACCAGTACCTCGGCCAGAACATCCGCA
>JAFWCP010000195.1 GCA_017536845.1 Solobacterium sp.
GCTTCGGCATCCATGCCGATGGTATCCCGGCCGGTGGAAATTGACGGCCGCAAATACCTTGACGGCGGCGCGGCGGATTCCATCCCGCTGCTGTTCATGGAAACCATGGGCTATGACCGCAATGTTGTCATCCTGACCCAGCCGCGTGATTTCACCAAGCAGCCAAACAGCCTGCTGCCGTTGCTGAGGGTTGCCCTGAAGGACTATCCGGCGATGGTGAAGGCCCTGGAGAACAGGCATATCGGCTATAACCGGGTAAGGAAGTATATCTTCGATCAGATGGAGAAGGGAAAGCTGTTTGTCATCATGCCGCCGGTGCCTCTTGATATCGGCGCCGTCGAGCATGAAGCGGACGAAATCAAGCGCGTCTATATGATCGGTGTTGAAACTGGTTACAAATGTTACAGAGAAGTGAAAAAGTTTCTTGAAGAATGAACGCAAAAAACGACAGAATGGGCAGATATTCTGTCGTTTTTATTTACAAGAGAATAGTCGAAGTGACATAATAAGTGTCGTGAATGGGTAAGAGGGGCATTATTCGGGACACAGGAGGTTAAATGAATGAAAAGCAGTTTCAAATGCTGAGGTCATGCACCGATGCGATTCTGGCACCGGCGGACTTCGACCACGTCGGTCATCCGGAAGGACATGAAGCGCTGCTGAAGGAGTACCTTTATGCGCTTCGGGACAGGCGCCTGGAAGAACAGGACATCGAACGTCTGGCGCTGCTGTTTGAGTGCGGCAATGATGAACTGCAGGAGCTGGCCTGGGAATTCCTTTCGCGTTGGGATTTTGAGCCGATGCTGAAAGAAGGACGGGGTTTTACCGCGGCGGCCATCTGCGGCATAGCGTACGAGCCGTATCTGCTGGCCGGGCTGGAGCGTGATTTTGCCGGCACAAGTCATTGGCTGTATCTCTTTGAAGACAGGCCGGAGCTTCTGGAAAAGACGTGTGTGATTGCCGGGAAGTATTACGAGAACAGGCCCATGGATGAAGATCTGATGTTTCTGATCTGTCTGCTGCCAAGCCGGCGCGGCTTAGGCAGAGACCTGGTCGAAAGGGCTGCGGCTTCATCGTTCGGGCCGCTGCGCCGGCTCAGCGAACAAACGCTGGCAGAATGGAAGAAGGTGGGGAAATGAAGCCGTTCCGGATGGTATAATACCAGCGGAAAACAAGCGAGGATAAGAAGATGAGAATTACCAAGGTAGTGATTACCGGCGGTCCATGTGCGGGCAAGACAAGCGCCATGAGCTGGATTCAGAATCATTTTACGAAGATGGGCTATGTCGTGCTGTTCATACCGGAAACCGCAACCAAACTGATCAGCGGGGGCGTGGCGCCCTGGACGTGCGGGACCAACCTGGATTATCAGAAATGCCAGGTAAAGCTGCAACTTGTCAAGGAAGATATCTTCGAACAGGCCGCCCTGACCATGCATGCGGATAAGGTCCTGATTGTCTGCGACCGGGGTTTCATGGACAACAAGGCCTATATGAATGATGAAGAATTTGCCGAAGCGGTGGCTTCGGTCGGCGGTTCCTATGAAGAAATGCGTGACCGCTATGACGCGGTGTTCCATCTTGTCACCGCCGCCAACGGTGCCGAAGAGTATTATACGACGGCCAACAACGCCGCCCGGTATGAGTCGGTGGAAGAGGATGTCGAACTTGACAACCGGCTGATGCGCTGCTGGGCCGGCCACCCGCATTTCAGGGTCATCGATAATTCGACCGGCTTTGAGGACAAGCTGAAGCGGCTGATCAAGGAGATGGTATCCCTGCTGAAGGAAGACCATCTGATCGAATACCAGCGCAAGTTTCTGATCCGGTATCCCGACCTTGACCGGCTCAACAGCAATCCCTTTGCCCGTCGGGTGGAGGTCAGCGAGCATTATACATTCCGGCAGGGAGACCAGGAAATGCGTCTGCGCCGCTGCGGCACCGACGGCCATTACACCTACTACCAGACCTCCCGCCGCACCTTCAGCGGCCTGCGCCGTGCCGAGGTGGAAAAACGTCTGGAAAAGAAACGGTATCTGCGCATTCTCGAATCGCTGGATCCTTCTGTCGAACAGCTGGAAAAGGTCCGGTATTACCTGATTTATGACCGTCAGTACTTTTCGGTCGACCTGTTTCCGTTCCTGGACGATGTTGCCCTTGTCAATGTCGAACTGGCGGAAGAGGATCAGGAAATCCGTTTCCCGCCTGAGCTGGAAGTCATCCGGGAAGTGACCGAAGATCCATCTTATGCAAGCTATACGCTTGCGCAGCGTTACAGAGAGTTCAAAGAATCCTGAGGAAGCCTTTCAGAAGGCTTTTTTTTCCTGTAAAATACATGCAGAAGACGGAGGAGTTTATGGGCATTGTAGTTCTGGGGGCAGTTTTTGTGGATATCAAGGGATATCCGGAATCGCAGTATATACCGGGCGGCCGGAATGTCGGCCGGGTTGTGCAGGTGCATGGCGGTGTGGCCCGCAATGTTGCGGAGGATATCGCCAATGTGGAACTGCAGCCGGTATTTGTCAGCGTGGTGGATGAATCCGGCATTTCAAAGGATGTCGTGGCCAAGCTGAAACGGCATAAGGTCAATACGGATTATATCGTCACCAGCCCGGACGGCCTGGGCACCTGGCTGGCGGTCTTCGACAACCATGGCGACGTCACCGCTTCCATTTCCAAGCGGCCTGACCTTTCGGCAATCCTTTCGGTGCTGATGGAAAAGGGTGATGAAATCATCCGCAATGCCGACAGCGTCGCGATTGAAGTTGACATGGACATCGCCATCCTCAAGGAGGTCATCCGCCTGTGCGAGAAGCATGGAAGGAAATTATACGGGGTCGTGTCCAACATGTCCCTGGCCATCGAGCGGCGCGACCTGCTCAGCCACATCGACTGCATCGTCTGCAACGAGCAGGAAGCAGGCCTGCTGTTCTCGGAGGACTTTGCCGACCTGACCGCCCAGGAGATGAGCGTGATCCTGCGCCGCAAGATCCACCAGGCACAATTGCGGCAGATGATCGTCACCATGGGCGGCAAGGGTGCCGTCTATGCCGAAAGCGGCGGCAGCTGCGGCGTCTGTCCGCCGATGAAGGTGGATGTCATTGATACGACCGGGGCCGGCGATGCCTTCTTTGCCGGTACCGCCATCGGCCTGACCTATGGGAAAACCCTTGCCCAGGCCTGTGAAATCGGCACCAGGCTGGCTTCTTCGGTCATCTGTACGAAGGAAAATGTCTGTCCGCGTTTCAAACCCGAAGAATTTGAACTGGAGATGACACACAAATTATAAAATAACGCTTCCAAGACACATGGATATATGATATATTTGTGTCTGTAAAAAGGAGCGTCTTATGAAGGTAAAGCAGGTAAACTTCCGGCTGCTTGTGGATGCCCTGGTCCTGATCAGGAGCCCCCGCCTGTACAGCCGTCTGCAGCTGCCCGGAAACGGCGACGGCCTGGTCTGCTGCGGTTATGTACAGTATGACAGCGGGATTCTGTTCAAGCTGCTGGCAGCGGCAAGGTATGAGCCGTTTGAACTGGTTGAAGTCGACGGCATACCCGCCTGGTCGATCAGCTGGCTCTCGGTCCGGGAGGATGATGTCAATCTGTATTTCACGGAAGATCCTGAAGTTGAAACCAGGCTGTGGCGCAAGGCCGCCAAGGTGCTGCGGCAGCCGCCGGTGTATAAGGACCTGGACCTGATCCGCCAGGTCGGCGTCCTGGACCGCTACCGCCTGGTCAACCATCCGGATATCCTGCATATTCCGTATGATGAAGACCCCTCGCGGGAAGTCGTGATCCGGGTGAATGAAATTAACGGCTACCAGATCCGCGGCCGGGTTGTCAGCGATCCTGATTTCTACTGTGAACTGCGGGCCGGCGATGCCGTGTCCATTGAACACGTGCACAAGGGGAAGGACGAAAGGATTGTCATCCGGAAAATCATCTGATGCAAAAAGAAAATCACGGGTGTCCGTGATTTTTTATTTGATCTGTTCCTTGATCTTCTGA
>JAFWCP010000196.1 GCA_017536845.1 Solobacterium sp.
AAGGAGGTACTGCAATGAACTTCAAAGAATTTCTGGAAAAAAAGGATGTCCGCCTGTCGGCGAAACGGTATGGAATTGATGCGATGAGCGCCATGGCGCAGGGACTGTTTGCCTCCCTGCTGACCGGCACCATCCTGTCAACCCTGGGCTCTTCCTTCTCCCTTCCCTTTCTGACCGCGGCCGGTGATTTTGCCAAAGGCGCGGCCGGCATGGCGATGGCCGTCTCCATCGGCTATGCCCTGCAGGCACCCCCGCTTGTGCTGTTTTCGCTGATCGGCGTCGGTTCGGCTGCCAATTCCCTGGGCGGTGCCGGCGGGCCGCTTGCTGTTTACGTCATTACGATACTCACCTGCGAGCTGGGCAAGCTCGTTTCCAAGGAGACAAAAGTCGATATCCTTGTCACGCCGGCCCTTACGATGGTGATCGGTTATCTTTTCAGCGCCCTGATGGCGCCGGCCATCGGCGCCGCGGCGGCAAAGCTTGGTTCCCTGATCATGTGGGCAACGGAGCTGCAGCCCTTCTTCATGGGCATCCTTGTCTCGGTGCTGGTCGGCATCGCTCTGACGTTGCCGATCTCCTCCGCTGCCATCTGCGCTGCCCTTTCCCTTACCGGGCTGGCCGGGGGTGCTGCCGTGGCCGGATGCTGTGCCCAGATGGTCGGCTTTGCGGTCATGAGCTATAAGGAAAACGGCGTCGGGGGACTTGTCTCCCAGGGCATCGGCACCAGCATGCTGCAGATGAGCAACATCATACGCAATCCCCGCATCTGGCTGCCGCCGATTGTCGCTTCTGCCGTGACCGGCCCTCTTGCCACCATGGTTTTCAGGATGCAGATGAACGGTCCGGCTGTTTCTTCCGGTATGGGGACCTGCGGCTTTGTCGGCCAGATCGGAGTCTACACCGGCTGGCTCAACGATATCGCCGCCGGCACAAAAACAGCGATCACGGTCATGGACTGGACAGGGATGCTGCTGATCTGCTTTATCCTGCCGGCACTGATTTCCCTGATTGTCTGCGAAGCGGAACGCAAGCTTGGCTGGATCAGGGAAAATGATCTGAAGCTTTAAGATATGCAGTTGACAAGCGCTCGATTTGAAAGTATAAAATACCCTATTCAGGAGCAATACCCATGACAAATATGAACATTCTTGCTGAACTCAACAGCATCACCGACAACGGTCTGATCGTTCCCTGCCATGTGCCTGAGCGAACCAATGTCGTAAGCATCATCAAATATCTCCAGGTCACCCTGATGCCTGGCTTCTTCCATTTCAATGACCTTGGCCAGGAGGCAGCCTTCATGCAGGCGCAGATCCTGCTCAAACAGGAGATCGGGGCTGCCCTGCAGTTTACCGGCATATGCGATGACTGTGCATCGGAAAAGGTCAATGCCTTTGTGCAGAAGCTGCCGGAAATCAAGACCCTGATCCTTAGCGACATGCAGGCCATCTATGACGGCGACCCGGCGGCTAAGACCAAGGCGGAAGTCCTGCTCTGCTATCCGGGCTTCTACGCCATTTCAATCTACCGCTTCGCCCATGCCCTGTATACGCTCAATATCCCCCTTCTGCCGCGGATCATGACCGAATACGCCCATGAGAAAACCGGGATCGACATCAACCCCGGCGCCACCATCGGCGACCATTTCTGCATCGACCACGGCACCGGCATCGTCATCGGTGAAACAGCCGTCCTTGGCCACCACGTCAAGCTCTATCAGGGTGTGACGATCGGAGCCCGCAGCTTCGATCTTGACGAAAACGGCTTCCCGGTCAAATCCGGCAAGCGCCATCCCAACATCGGCAACCATGTCGTCATCTATGCCAATGCGACCATCCTTGGCGGGGATACCTTTATCGGCGACAATGCGGTGATCGGCGGCAACTCCTGGATCCTCTCTTCGGTGGAACCCGGCAAAACCGTCTACTATACCTCAAAATAAGCGTGATTGGTGAAATCACGCTTTTTCGTTGTGCTATAATTCCACAATACAGAAAGGATACGAACATGATCAGATTCAGAAATATTCTTGCAGCTTTGCTGTGCATCACCATTCTGCCGGTATCGGCAGCACCGTCTTTTCCGGAAGACGACATTGAACTCCCCATCATTCCCGCCGATCCGCCCAGAAAATCCTATATGACCGTTACCGGCACGGTGGATTATGATTACGCCAATGAAGTTCTGAAGCTTGTCAATGAAGAACGTCAGAAAGTCAGCGCACAGCCGCTTGTCATGGATACCAAACTGCTGGAAGGGGCAATGATCCGATCAGGCGACATCAGTATCTTCGATGAGCACAAGCGGCCGGACGGTACCAGCTGGAACAGCCTTGCCCAGCTGCGCGGCGCATCGGCCGAAAACATCGCATACGGCTACAGCACGCCCGCGGCCGTCGTAAACGCCTGGATGAATTCCGAAGGCCATAAGGCCAACATCCTCAACGCAGATTATAAAGCCATCGGCATCGGCTGTTTCAAAGTCACATCCGTTTCCGGTGCCGACCATTATTACTGGGTGCAGAACTTCGCCCGCACGGTCTCTGCCTCAGGATCGCAGGAAGGTCAGACGGAGCGTTCCTTCCGGGCACCTGTTTCAGGGAAATACGTTACCCTGGGCATCCATCCCGAACAGCTGACCCTGCAGACCGAAGAAATCCACCAGGTCGCATACCACGTCATCAACGAATCAGTCGAAAACCCGGTACAATGCGAGGACATGGTCTATACGGTTTCCGACAATTGTGTGACCATCTCTTCTGCCGGCCTGATCACTGCGCTTTCGACCGGTACGGCGAATGTATCGGCTGAAAACACCGTCGATGCCAGGCTGAAAGCAGAATGTTCGGTCACCGTCATTCCGGTTGAAGTGATGGCCGTGACGCTTGACAAGACCGCCGTGAGCCTGTTCCCGCAGGAAACAGTCCAGCTGAATGCTGCCATCACGCCGGAAAATGCCGCAGACAAGACCCTCACATGGTCTTCGGACAATGCCGGCATTGCTTCAGTTGACAATAGCGGACTCGTCACCGCCGTCAAGGTCGTAACCGCCGTCATTACTGTAGGATCTGCCAATGGCAAAACCGCATCCTGCACAGTCACGGTAAAGCCGGTTGAAGTGACCTCCGTCACGCTGGACAAGACAACAGCTTCCATCCTGGTTAGCCAGACAGTACAGCTGACCGCTTCCGTCAAGCCTGATAACGCCACTGACAAATCACTCACATGGTCATCTGACAAAACATCGGTTGCGACCGTCAATGCCAGCGGCCTGGTCACCGGCGTCAGCGTCGGTTCAGCGAAAATCACCGCCACCTCTGCCAACGGGAAGACCGCTTCCTGCACGGTTACCGTCAACCCGATTGAAGTCACCTCCGTGACCCTGGATAAGACAACGGCTGATATTCAGGTCAATGGAACACTGCAGCTGACCGCTTCCGTCAAGCCTGATAACGCTACCGACAAATCGGTCACATGGTCGTCTGACAAAACATCGGTTGCGACCGTCAATGCCAATGGCCTTGTCACCGGCATCAGCGTCGGCACAGCTGTGATTACGGCGAAAGGTTCCAACGGCAAGACGGCGGCCTGCACGGTTACGGTAAAGCCGATTGAAGTCACATCCATCACACTGGACAAGACCACAGCCACTGTCAGGCCCAATGGAACTGTCCAGCTGACCGCTTCCGTCAAACCTGATAACGCTACCGACAAATCTGTCACATGGTCGTCTGACAAACCGGCTGTTGCGACCGTCAATGCCAATGGTCTTGTCACCGGTGTCAGCGTCGGCACAGCTGTGATTACAGCGAAAGCTTCCAACGGGAAGACCGCAGCCTGCACCGTTACCGTCAGCACGGTCGAGGTCGCTTCCATTACGCTGGATAAGACCACTGCCTCCATCCTGGTCAAAGGAACGGTCCAGCTCAACGCAGTAATCAGTCCCGCGGATGCCGCAGACAAAACTGTGACATGGTCTTCCGATAAGACTTCTGTAGCAACAGTATCTGACAACGGCCTGGTCACCGGCGTCTCCGCCGGCACTGCTGTGATTACGGCAAAGGCTTCCAACGGAAAGACAGCGACCTGCACGGTTACGGTAAAGCCGATTGAAGTAACTTCCGTTTCGCTGGATCAGACCGCTGCCTCCATCCTTGTCAAAGGCACCGTCCAGCTCAAAGCAGCAGTCAGTCCGGCAGATGCCGCAGACAAGACTGTGACATGGTCTTCCGATAAGACCGCTGTAGCAACAGTATCTGACAACGGCCTGGTAACCGGTGTTTCCGTCGGCACGGCCGTGATCACGGCCAGAACAGCCAACGGCAAGACCGCATCCTGCACGGTTACGGTAAAGCCGATTGAAGCAGATTCCGTTTCGCTGAATGAGACAGCCCTCACCCTGAAAGTGGATGATGAATATCAGCTGACTGCCACAGTTTCCCCTGCCGATGCCACTGACAGGACCATCACATGGTCAAGTGACAATCCTGGCATCGTCAAGGTCGACAGCAACGGCCGTATCACCGCCCTTGCGGAAGGTTCGGCTACCATTACCGCAGCCGCCGCCAACGGCAGGAAGGCGACCTGCAAGGTCACTGTCGAAGCGAAGGAAATCAAGGATCCTGCCGCCTGCAAGGTCAACGGTTTCTGCTATTACAACGGTAAATACTACTGGTATGAAGGCGGCGTCAGACAGGGTGTCTCCACCGACCCGAAGTGCTTCTCCTATGACGGCAGCTTAAGAGGCAGAGAAATCTATGATCCTGAAACCGACGGCTGGTACTGGCTGGATGTCATCTATGACGGCGCCAAGGCGGAAAACAAGGAAGTCTACATGCCTTACATCTACCAGGATGAAGCCGACCATCTCAGGGATGACGTCTGGATCAATACAGTTGCGGCGCTGAGCAGACGTTCTTCCCCGGAAAACGTTGACCTGTCCGCCCAGATCGTCAAGGCAATCAAACTCCATGGCGGCCCGGGTTCCGGCAAGTGGGTGCGCTATGACAAAGAAGGCAAGATGATCAAAGGCTGGTACACCGTTTCCGGCAAGGATGTTTCCCTGTATCCCAGCCAGGCCGGCAATACGTACTACTA